>RDXD01000168.1 GCA_004292575.1 Bacteroidota bacterium | reverse complement strand
CGAACTTGAATTTAGCGACGGCCTCAATGGCAAAGGCTTTTACTTTAACAATCCCAATGCCAGCCGCAGTTGTGGCTGTGGCGAGAGTTTTGCGGTATAAGCTTTGCCTAGTCAAATTGTTTTGACAGTTAAGGCCTTCTCGGGCTTACAATGGCAAGGCTGATTGATGAGTATTGTTTCGAAGCACCCAATTGAGGCTGGGTTTTATATGGGCTTCGTACTACGCTTTTTTAGGTTCCAAAAAAGATTTTGTGGGTTAGTATGGCGCAAAATAGCAGGCACTCATTATGTCTTTCGTATTTGGTCTTACTTGTAATGTTGCTTATGAACTCCCTACCGTCGGTCCGTGTGTAATATACACTGGATTGACTGGCGTTTATTTGAAAGCTCCAGATTCTGGTTGTTTTTTGCATCAGCGTTTAGTTTTGAAAAGCTACCATTGAGCTTCCAGTAGCACCTTCTTTTTAAAGGCACCTACACTTGGAGCGGTGCCTTTTTGGTGTGTTACTTGTTAGCCGTGGCAGAAGCCAAGCACCACTTAATTTTGCCTGCACAGTTGCAAAGCCCTTTCTTTGCAGCAAAAGCCACGGTAGTCCTGCCCATCACCCTTAATGATACTATATGAAATCAAGTTTACGCCGCATTATTCCAACCGGTTTGTTGAAGCGATATAGGGCATATAAAAAGCGACAAGCCTTAAAAGCTTACGAAGGTGATAGAGTGTTTTGCCCCATTTGTAGGTCAAAATATGACCATTTTGCTGATTTTGGATTGGTGGTGCGGCATAATGCGAGGTGCCTTAATTGTGGTTCGCTCGAGCGACACCGCTTGCTTTACAGCTATTTGCAAAATAAAAAAAATATCTTCAATGAAGGTGAAAAAAAGCGCATGCTGCACTTTGCGCCCGAGGAATTTTTCTTGAAAGCTTTTGCCAACAATCCCAGTATCGAATATGTATCAGGTGATTTGTTTCCCGAGCTATACAACTTAAATGGCACCTACAACGTAACTAAAATTGATATTACAAACATTCCCTTTAGCGACGAATCCTTTGACGTAGTGTTGTGCAACCATGTACTGGAACATATACCCGACGATGCCTTGGCCATGCTCGAGCTGTATAGGGTAATGCGTACTGGTGGTTGGGGTGTTTTTCAGGTTCCCATTGATTACAGTTTGGTAAACACCTACGAAGACTTTTCAATCACTGAGCCAAAGGCCCGCGAAAAGGCCTTTGGGCAGATTGACCATGTAAGGCTCTACGGGCAAGATTACAAGACCCGCCTGGCTAAAGCCGGCTTTTCCGTTACCGAAGATGATTATGTAACACAAATGTCGTCTGCTGAGCAATATCGACTTGGTGTTATGCCTCACGAATTAATTTATTACGTAGAGAAGCAACCAACAGATTAGCTGTTGCGAGCCGTGCACTGCTTGTACCGTTAACTTCGTTTTCGGCCTTTTTCCTTGCGTTCTAAGTTGGCTTACACATCTAGCCACATGTTAGCTAATGCGCTGTTGGCGGCCGCAGCAGCATCAAGCTCAGCGCTGTTTTAAGATTAACCCGCTGCGGAAATTAGCTGGAACATGCTTCGCATCATCTTTTCGAACGCAATTTCGCTTTCTAACTCTGCTACCTGATTCGTGAGTTGCTCCACTTTCGCCCTTAGCTGCATGTTTTCTTCGCTCAGCATTTTCGTGGAAGCATACGTGGTGGTGGTGGTAAGTTCTAAGCCGGCTTGTTGTTTGTGCGTGGGTGCGGCTTTTAGCATTCCTGTAGTGCATGCTAGGGCTATTGCTGTCATCATTAAAGCTTTCATAACTGGTGTGTTTTGTTTTTATATTTTGTTTTGACGATGTAAAAGTAGCATTCAAGGTACTATACAATACATAGAACTGTATGAAGTGTCAAAATTGGCTGATAAATGGCATTAATTGGGGATTTAAACGGTAAATGCACAGTAACCCAAGGCTGCTTAACCCCTGCGCTTTGCCTTGCCAAGGGCTCGAAAATCGGTCTTGGATGGCGGACTTGCCTAAAGCGACAGTGTTTGTTTATGATATTAGCCGTTGTGTAGTAACGGCCACCTTATTGCGGTTGAACGCGTGTTGGCACCCATTACAGGTGTGCACTAGATGCATTGGTGCTGCACAAATGGGCCGGATTGACCAATAGACTGCTTTGGTGGACATATTTGGCATGGTGCACCCCATACAGGTTTGCATGCCACCTTATGGAAGAGATAGACCTAGAGTGGGTACTTGGCCAACTGACCTAGGGGTTAAAAGGCAGGCGGTATAGTGAATAGGCCAGTGCAGTCCGTATTTACTGATGTTCAGACCAGTTCAGCAGCTTTACGCCCTTTAGTTAGGGTAACTGTGTTACCATCTGTCTTAGGCATTTCTGCTGGCACGCTCGAAAAGCCCTGCCTACCCGCCCACAGGTTTGCGGTGCTAGTTTATCTTAACTTCTTTAAAGTATTGCTTAAAAATAGCGGCTGTTTTTTGTAAGGCTTCAGCAGTTGGCGGCTTTATGTCTTTCAATTTGTATTCTAAACCCATGGCTTCCCATTTGTGCGCACCCAACAAATGGTAGGGTTGTATTTCTATTTTTTCAATGGTAAGGTAGTTTTTAAAATGAGCGCCCAATTGATGCAAATACTCTTCTTGGTCGCTGTAGCCTGGTACCAACACATAGCGCAACCACATGGGTTTGCCCGTGCTTTCTCTATACTCGGCCACTTTTAGCACACTTTGGTTAGAAACGGCTGTCAGTGTATGGTGCCAGTCATCATTAAAATGTTTTACATCAAGCAGCAGATAGTCGGTTTCAGACAGCAATGCCTTTACTTCATCATTTAACAATTTTCCATTAGAATCGAGGGCCGTATTAATGCCATGGGCGTGCAGTTTAGTAAACAGCTGTAGCAGTTTGCTGCGCTGCAGTGTGGGTTCGCCACCCGATACGGTTACGCCTCCATTTTTGCCAAAATAGGGTTTTTCTTTAATGGCCATTTGTACAATTTCGTCAATGCTTTTAGTGGTTCCGCCTTTTACATCCCAGGTATCGGGGTTGGCACAATACAAGCATCTAAACTGGCAGCCTTGTGCAAAAATCACCATTCTTATGCCTGGGCCGTCATGTGTACCAAATGTTTCAATGGAATGGACGCGCAGCATGTCCGGATCATTTTCGTTTAGGGGCGTGGCATCTTGATGAATAAGCCAGTTTTCGGGTATTTGCATGAATTTGTTTGAATTGAAAAAGGGATTGCCGCCGCCGTAGAAGCAGTAGGCAATCCCTTAACTGGCGGCTTACATGTTTTCGTGAAAGGTGCGGGCAATAACTTCTAACTGGTGCGATTTAGAAAGCCTGATGAAGTTTACCGCATAGCCCGAAACGCGTATGGTGAGCTGCGGATATTTCTCGGGGTGTTCGTAAGCATCCATTAAGGTTTCCCTATTTAGCACATTTACATTTAAGTGGTGCCCTTTTTTAGCAAAGTATCCATCTAATACCGCCACCAGATTGAGTGTTTGATCGGTTGGCGTTGCGCCCAGCGACTTTGCCACCATCGACATGGTATTGGAAATGCCATCTTGGGCATACCGATATTCTAATTTTGCCACACTGTTTAACGAGGCAATGGCACCATTGGTATCTCGGCCGTGCATGGGGTTGGCACCTGGCGCAAATGGTTCGCCTGCTAACCGGCCATCGGGGGTGGCGCCAGTCATTTTGCCATACATTACATTAGAGGTAATGGTTAACAACGACATGGTTGGTTTGGCGTTTTTGTAGGTTTTATGCGTGTTGAGTTCGTTAAAAAAGAATTCTGAAATCTCTTGTGCAATTACATCAACATTATCATTGTCGTTGCCATATTTTGGATAACTGCCCTCTATTTCGAAGCCAGTAGTTAATCCCAATTCATTTCTTACCGCTGTTACTTTTGCATATTTGATGGCCGCCAAAGAGTCGGCAATTATTGAAATGCCTGCCGCACCATAAGCAATATCAATGCCGGGGTCGGTATCAATAAATGCCAGCTGGGCTTTTTCGTAGTAGTACTTGTCGTGCATGTAATGAATAATGTTCATGGATTTACAGTACACCCTAACCACTTCTTTTATGGCCAGCTTAAAATTGGCTAGCACCTCATTGTAATCTAAAACATCGCTTTTAATTGCAGGTATATTTTTTAGAATTACTGTGCCTTCGTTTTCTTCTCTGCCTGCATTTAAGGCCAGCAATAATGATTTGGGCAAATTTGCCCTAGCGCCAAAAAACTGAATGCGTTTACCAAGTTCTTGATACGATACGCAGCAGGCAATGCCATAATCATCTGAGCCGCGGGCGTTGCGCATTAAGTCATCGTTTTCGTATTGAATTGACGATGTGTCGATGGATACTTGTGCGCAAAAGTTTTTGAACCCTTCGGGCAACTCGTTATTCCACAAAACGGTAAGGTTGGGTTCGGGCGACGGGCCTAGGTTATACAGGGTTTGTAAAAAGCGAAACGACGTTTTGGTAACCTTTGTACGGCCATCTTCAAAATGTCCGCCAATGGCCTCTGTAACCCAGGTAGGATCACCGGCAAAAATATCGTCGTAAGCGCCGGGTCGTAAGTGACGCACTACGCGTAGTTTCATTACAAATTGATCAATCAATTCCTGAGCGTCAATTTCTGTAATGATGTCGTCTGCCAAATCGCGTTCAATAAAGATGTCTAGAAACGTAGAAACATTGCCTAGCGACATGGCTGCACCATCCTGTTCTTTTACCGCGGCCAGGTAGGCCATATAAACCCATTGTACTGCTTCTTGTGCATTTTCGGCAGGTCTGCTTAGGTCCAAACCATACATGGCACCCATTTCCTTAATGCTTTGCAAGGCACCTATTTGGTCGCTTACTTCTTCCCTTAGGCGGATTTGATGCTCGGTAAGTTCTCCATCAATAGCCAGTTTGTCGGCTTGTTTGGCCGCAATTAAGGCATCGGCCCCGTATAGTGCTAACCTGCGGTAGTCGCCAATTATGCGGCCTCGGGCATAGTTATCAGGCAGGCCAGTTAGTATGCCTTTTGAGCGGAATTTCAAAATTTCGGGGTCGTAGGCGGAAAAAACGGCGGTGTTGTGGTCTTTTACGTAATCAAACACTTCTTTTACTTTATACGATAGTAAATGGCCTTTTTCTTTGGCCGCACCTTCTACCACCCTTACACCACCAAAAGGCTTAATGGCTCTTTTTAGCAACGCGTCGGTTTGTAAACCCACTATTTTTTCAAGATCTTTTTCTATGAAGCCAGGCGCATGGCTGGTAATGGTAGATATGGTTTCGGTATCTATGTCCAAACAACCGTTTTGCTCCCTTTCTAATTTCATGGCTGCAAGGCAGGTATTCCACAACTGTAGCGTGGCATGGGTGGGCCCCGTTAAAAACTGTGCGTCGCCCTCAAAAGGCGTTACGTTTAGCCGTACAAAATCTTTAACATTAATGGCTTTTTTCCACGCGCCTTCGGCGAAGGGGACGGAGATTTTTTCTTGTGTTTTCATGCCTTTTTTTTAATTGTTTTTTTAATTTATTGATGCTGACCGCTGTTGTTTTAATGTAATTTTAACTTGCCCATTGGTGCTTAAATTCTGCGCTGCTTTTACATGGTCTTTAAACATGTACCAATAGGGTAGGGCTACAAATAAAACTGCTCCAACAATATTGCCCAATGTGGCGGGTAACATGTTTTGCACCAAAAACTGATACATGCTAATGGGGGCACCCAACAGCATTGATGTGGGAATAAAAAACATATTAGCCACACTGTGTTCCATGCCCAATACCACAAAGCCCATAACCGGAAACCACAATAGCAAGGCTTTTCCACCAACATCTTTTGCGGCATAGCCCAGCCATACAGCCATACACACCAGCCAATTGGCTAAAACGCCTTTTATGAAGGTTACCCAAAAGCTATGTTCTACCTTATGAATTGAAATATTTACAGCGGCAGCATGCCATGGATCGCTGTTGAAAATGCCCGTTTGGTGAGCAAAAAAGTATGCTACAATCAATGCCCCAAAAAAGTTGCGTGCACCGCCCATAACCACCATAATTAACCCCAATGGAAACAGTGTGCCAAACAAAAGTTTAGTGATGCCAGGATTGGTGGCGGCTACCTGAGGCATGCCCCCAACAACTGCCAGCGCTAAAAGACCGCCCAATGCTATAAAAGCACCGCCCAATACGGAGAATACCCATATTTTAGAATTGGATAATGCATTTTTAGCCTGTGCGGCCTTGCAAAACTGAACAGCAATTTCTGAAGGGGTATAAAAATTCATAAAAGAATCAACCTTAACGATGGTGCAAATTTACCTTCATTAATCCGCTCAAAAGATGACCGCAATTAGCTTTTGAACTGACACAAAACGTATGCGGCGTGATTTACTTTATTACAAGCCACCAACGCTTTTTAATTAACGTCTTTGATATTCTTTAGCCGCTCTTTTTTTTAGAGCCTAAAAAAAAGTTATGTGAGTATTGGGAGTAAACGTGACGCCACTTGGGTTGTTGGCCTAAAAAGCAAAAGAGCCGCCATTGCTGGCAGCTCTTTCGATGAGGTAAAACCGATAACTAATTAGCGGCGTCTGTTTCTTTTAGACATTACTGGCGTTTCAGCCCTACCTATTTGCAAAAAGGCAGCGGTCATTATGGTGCCAAAATCGAGTTCGGCTCGTAAATCTTCAATTTGCTCCACTAGCGCTTGGTTTTGCGTACGCAATTGATTAAGCTCAACGGCGTAGTTAGGCACCACGGGCAAAGATTTTTCCAATGTGAGGCGCTCAAACATGGATTTCATCATGTTTTCGAAGGCTAAAGCATCTTGGTCGGTATTGTCTTCAACGGGTGCTGCATCGGCAGACAATACGACGGTGGTGTTGGTTTGCTGGGTTTTTTTACTACTGCTTTTTCCCGAAGCAGTTGCATCTAGGGCGGCCATACTTATGCCAACCATTGCAAGGGTGATGAGTGTTTTTTTCATGACGTTTTATATATGAGTTTTAATAACTTACTGTTTTTGTGATTTGATGATGCAAATGTAAACCACAATTTTTTGCCACTTAATTGAATAGATTTCAAAAAACCTCAATTTTTGTGGCTAATATTAGTGAAAACGTAAAATATTGTGTCTTGGGCATGCTTTGCCCCAATGTAAACGGCCCTGTATTGGGAAATTTTTAAATCTTGGGTAAAAACGCATATTAACAATTCAATAATGTGGCCACCGATGCCCTAATGCCCTAAAAAAGAAGGCAAATAAATATGATGAAGCGCCCCAAATGTTGTGAGCGGGTGCAACCCAGTATTTTTACATTATGAACAGTACAGACTTATTGGTGGTGGGTGGTGGACCCATTGGCCTTGCCTGCGGTATAGCCGCTAAGCAGGCGGGCCTGGGGCATGTGATAGTAGAAAAAGGCTGCCTTGTAAACAGCCTGTACAACTACCCCATTAACATGACTTTTTTTAGCACCAGCGATAGGCTCGAAATTGGCAACGTGCCCTTTATGAGCCTTAATGCTAAGCCTACACGCCCCGAAGCACTGGAATACTACCGGAGGGTGGTGCAGCTGCACCGGCTAAACCTAAGGCTGTTTGAGGCGGTGGTGGCGGTGCAACCCAATGCCGACTCTACCACTTTGGCCAAAGGTTATCGGTATGTGGTAACCACCAGCAAACAACGCTACAATTGTAAAAGCGTGGCTATTGCTACGGGTTTTTACGATGTGCCCAATGCGCTGGGGGTGCCCGGCGAAGATTTGCCCAAAGTAACCCACTACTACCGCGACCCGGCGTACTACGCTTTTCAGCAGGTGCTGGTGGTGGGGGCCAACAACAGTGCGGTAGATGCCGCACTGGAGTGCTGGCGCAAAGGGGCCGGGGTAACCATGGTGGTGCGGGAGGCCGAAATTGGGAGCCGCGTAAAATACTGGGCGCGGCCCGACATTGTAAATCGCATTGCCGAAGGCAGCATAAAAGCATACTTTAACAGCACGGTGGCCAGCATTGATGCCCACAAGGTTAGCCTGCAAACGCCTGATGGTTTGATACATATACCTAATGATTTTGTGCTGGCCATGACTGGCTACCAACCAAATTTTGACTTGCTGGCACGCTGGGGCGTGCAATGCCAAGCCAGCACAGGCAGGCAACCTGTGCACAATGCGCTTACCATGGAAACTACCCAACCCGGGCTTTACCTGGCCGGTGTGGTTTGTGGCGGCATGGATACGCACCTTTGGTTTATTGAAAACAGCCGCGACCATGCCTATAAGATTGTGCAGCACATATTGCAACAGTCGGGCTAACGGTTTCGGGCTTTGCGAAGTTGGCGACTTTAACCACAAAATTTCATACGAAGCACCAAAAAATATAGCAGAAACTGTCATACTAAGCACTGAACCACCAATTTTGCAAACGCCGTGTTACAAGCTGCCCTTCTTTTCAGTCAAGCAGTGAACTGTCCATTTGTAGCTCTGTATAGGCAGGAGAAAGCACACTCTTTTGCAATTTTTGGTTTGAGTTTTGGCTTGTGTGAATTGCAAAGGTGTGTGCTTTGTGTGTTGGAAGATATTTTCAGTTTTTCTTGCAGGATGCAAATTTGTCCGTACATTTGTCCGTGTCCGTAAAAATGTCCGCAATATGATAAATGTAAAATTTTACCTAGATAAAGCCGATAAAAGTAAAAGGTTTCCAATACACCTTGTTATTAGGCAAAAAGACGTCCAAGTCAAGGTTGCGACTGGCGAGAAAATTTTTAAAAAGGATTGGGATAACAAAAATCAAGTTGTCAAAGGCTCTGAATACACACACAAGTCAATTAATAAGTTCTTGTTATTTCTGAAGCAAGAAGTTGAAAAATATTTTGATGCTGTTCCACACTCTCAATTCACAGATAAAAAAGTCAAAGAGAAGATTTTATCCTTAGTAAATAGTCGCAAGGTGAACACCGAAGTAAAAATGGTCTGCGAGGATGCTGCCGAATATGATGGAAAGACAAAAATAACTTTTGTCGATTTATTTGCAGGTGCTGGTGGATTTAGTGAAGGTTTTTTGCAAGCCGAACACGGAAATAAGTATTATGATTTTTTATTAGGAAGTGATATTAATGAGAATTGTGAATTAACTCATCTTGCTCGGTATAACTATCAACTTGGAATGGATGCAGAGTTTTTGCGTCAAGATATTACAGAACCTGATTTTTTAGATAATCTTTTAAAGAAGGTTAAGGGACATCAAGTTGATGTTGTTTGTGGCGGGCCACCTTGTCAAAGTTTTAGTTTAGCAGGTAAACGTAAAAAATTTGATAAAAAGGATGATTTGTTTGCTCACTACCTAAATGTAATAAGGGTTC
>RDXD01000167.1 GCA_004292575.1 Bacteroidota bacterium | reverse complement strand
CATGCAGGATTTTACGCAACAGTTTCCCTCCATCATATTTGGCATGAAGCCCGATTTTAACCCCCACGTTACCTTGGCCACCCGCGACATACCCGAGGGTAAACTTTTCGAGGCTAAAGCGCACTTCGAGGCCAATCACCCGTTTAATGAAACCTTTACCACCAAGGGCCTCACCGCCTTTAGGTTAGTTAAAGGTTGGTGGGAGCCACTTTAACCTTCAGGTCAATCTGGCAGCGTACTACCAAATCACTAAATACCCCTCCGTTTCATTTCCTTTTTTATCAGCAGCAGTTCGCGTCCGGTTTGGCCGCTTACGCTGCTGTTTTCTTGTGCCCTGCGCATCAAGTAAGGCACCACATCTTCAATGGGGCCAAAGGGCAGGTACTTACTTACGCTGCAGCCTGCCTTTGCCAAATTAAAAGTAATATGATCGCTCATGCCATACAGCTGGCTAAAATGGATGCGCGGGTCCGTTAACTGGTAGCCCTTGCGCTGCATCCATTTGGCGGCCAATAGATTGCTGTCTTCGTTGTGCGTAGCCACAATTAAGCTGGTTTGTTCAAGGTGGTCTATGCACAGCATTACGGCATCGTTGTAGTCGGCATCGGTACTGGCCTTATCGGGCTGTATAGGGCTGGGATATCCCATGGCTGCTGCCCGCTGGCGTTCTTTTTCCATATAGGCCCCACGCACCAGCTTTGCCCCCAACACAAACTGTCGCTCGGTGGCGGCGTGAAGCATAGCCCGCAAAAATGCCAACCTATCGTGGCGATAAAGCTGTACCGTATTGTAAACCACGCAGGTATTGCGGTTATACACATCCATCATAATGCATGTAAGCGCATCCACGGGGTCTTGTATCCACGATTCCTCAGCATCTACCAAAACCCCCACACCATGCGTGGCAGCAGCATCGCAAACCGCCTTCATGCGGGCCTCTACCCTACCCCACTCCGCACGCTCGGCCGCATCCAGTTTGTGCATGGCGTATTCGTAGCGTTTTACCAGCGTTAGCGTGCTTTCGTGCATTAAGGCATCCAGCTTTTCTAAAAGTTCAAAACGGGCAAAGCCGGTTACTTTTATGCTGATAAACGGAATGTTTTTCTGGGTGCCCGCATAGGCAATTACGTTTATAAACTCGGCGCTACTTGCCTCAAACCCCGCCTCACCGTTGTGTCCTCCCTCCACGCCGTAGTCTAATATTACCGAAACACCGTACTGCCCCAAACGGTCGGCCACAGCCGCTGTTTGTGCCAAGGTTTCGCCACCCACAAATTGCTTAAAAATGGTGTTGCGAATAAGGCCTTTTATGGGCAGCCCAGCCTTAATGGCCCACGGCGTTATGCGGGTACCCATGTTTACAAGCCATTGGTAACCCATGCTGTTAAACAGGAAATGGGCTTTTGATAAGTCACTGTCGGTTTTGTAAGCAAAGGCATTCTCCGTATTGTCAAAGGCAATTGCGGCTTTCGTTTTTTCGCTAATCATGGGCTAAATTTAGGGATTTACCGTTGTTTTTGGGGTTTGCCTTTGGGCGCAAAAAGAAGCCATGAATCAACACTTTTTAAAGGCCCCATGCTGCAGCATCGGCGTATAGTAACCAAGCGCCGCAAATTAAGGGCCGGCAACCAAAAAAGCGTCACCGATTACGCCACGCTCCATCCACACAAATTTTTGAAACGGTGGCTGTGAGGCACGGCTTAAATGGCCTGATGATTAAAGGGCTGCAGCACCATTTCGCTCACCACCCCACTGCGGGGCTGCTGGCACAAAAACCAAATGGCCTTGGCTGCTTCTTCCGACACAATCATTTTATCTCGCTGCACCCGCAAATCAATGGTATCCCAAAAAGCGCTGTCAACGCCGCCCATAAACAAATTGGTAATCCTAATTTCGGTGCGCTTCAACTCTTCACGAATGCTTTGCATCATGCCCGTTAGGCCATACTTACTGGCACTGTAGGCCGCAGCACCAGCCATGGGTACTTTGCCCAGCACACCCGGTATGTTTATAATCAAGCCTTTCTTCTGCTCCTTCATGGGCGGCAGCAAGTACTTCAACAGTAAAAATGGTCCCACCAAGTTGGTTTGCAGCGTTTGCTGAAACTCGGCCACTGTAAGCGTTTCCATAGTTTTTATAATGCCAATGCCCGATGCTATCACCAAAATATCGAGCGCCGGTGCCGCCGCTGCCAACCCCTGCGAAAGGGCTGCCACGTCGGCCTCATTGGTCACGTCCACCACAAAACTGCGGCTGGCATCTATGCCCAGTTCGGCTGCGGCAGCTTGTAGTTTTTGCGGCTGCCTACCCGTAATGTACACCTGGGCGCCGCTGCCTACCAGCAACCTTGCCGTATGCTTACCAATGCTACCGGTAGCACCCACCACCAGTATATGTTTTCCTTTTACACTTTCCATATCGTGTTCGTTATAAATTATTGGTAATCAAAACAATCACTACCACCATTTGTTTGGGCTATCTCCACTATTTGTTCATTCATGCCGCAGCCACCAACCAACTTTACGCTGGTATTTCCGCACCAGCTCTACCAGCCCAACCCTGCCTTGGCCACCAACCGCCCCGTGGTACTGGTGGAAGAAACACTGTATTTCAATCAATACCAGTTTCATGCGCAAAAGCTGGTGCTGCACCGCGCCAGCATGCAGCAATATGCACAGTGGCTAAGCCAAAATGGGCACCAAAACATTCAATACATACATGCCAAACAAGCCGAGGCCGATGTGCGCCTTTTATTGCCCCAGCTGCAAAAACAGGGCTGCCAGCAGTTGCATATGTGTACCGTAGCCGATTACTGGCTGCACCTACGGCTTACCAAGGCCGCCGCAGCGCTATCCATAACCATCGTTTGGCATAGATCGCCCAATTTTTTAAACACCGTAGCCGATGCCGACCATTATTTTGAAGGCAAAAAGAAATACCACCAAACCGACTTTTATGTATGGCAGCGCAAGCACCGCAAGCTGCTGATGGCCGATGAGCAGAAGCCGCTGGGTGGCAAATGGACCTTTGATACCGAAAACCGGCAAGCATGGCCCAAGGGCATGAAAGCGCCCAGCACGCCCCTACCGGCCCCCAACACCCACACCGCCGAAGCCGTGGCCTACGTGCAGCAACATTTTCCACAAGCTTATGGCACAGCCGCCCAGTTTGCCTACCCCACCAATCACCACGATGCAGCGCAGTGGCTCCAGCATTTTTTAACCACCAAGCTGGCGCAGTTTGGGGCTTATGAGGATGCCATGGTGGCTACCGAAGGCCTGTTATTTCACAGCGGCCTAACCCCCATGCTCAACATTGGCCTGCTTTCGCCGGCGCAAATTGTAGAGCAAACCCTGCAAACCGCCGCCAATATGGACATTCCCCTCAATAGCCTCGAGGGGTTTCTGCGCCAAATTGTGGGCTGGCGCGAGTTTATACACCAGGTGTACATGCGCCAGGGCAGCCACCAGCGCACCGCCAATTACTGGGGCTTTACCCGCAAAATTCCACCCCAGTTTTGGAGCGGCACCACGGGCATACCACCCATTGACACGGTCATAAAAAAAGCCCTCAACACAGGCTACAACCACCACATAGAGCGGCTAATGGTGCTGGGCAATTTCTTTTTGCTGTGCGAGTTTGACCCCAATGATGTACACCGCTGGTTTATGGAAATGTATGTGGATGCTTACGACTGGGTAATGGTACCCAACGTGTATGGCATGACGCAGTTTGCCGATGGCGGGTTAATGACCACCAAGCCCTACATTAGCGGCAGCAATTACATCTTAAAAATGAGCGATTTTGCCAAAGGCCCTTGGACGGCCATTTGGGATGGGCTGTTTTGGCGATTTATGCACGTGCACCGCACCTATTTTCAACAAAACCCGCGGTTGGGCATGCTGGTTGGTACCTTCGATAAAATGCTGCCCGAAAAGCGTGAGGCCCACCTGCAGCAGGCCAACTTATTTTTGCAACAATTAGACCAATAACCATGCAGCAAGCAGTAAACCAAGCGGCAAATTTAGAAACCCTTGATACCGCACTTACCAATGCCACAGCCAATTACGGGGCCATTCAGCGGCATTCGTACGATGTGGAAGATATACGCATCCTCATAAAAGCCATAAAGCTGCGCCAGCAACCCAGCCAGCAGGCAGTAGATGCCGCCGCAGCCATTATTGCCTTATTGCCCCCCATGCCACAGGCCAAAACCTCGGCTGCGGTGCGCAGCTATTTAAAACAGCGCAAACCGCATTGCGCTCAGCTCAAGCAGCTGGGGTACCCTGCCCCTACCCACGACGAACCACAAATGGCAACCTACATTGCCATGGGCCTGCCCATTGGCGTTGGAGTAGGCGTATTTTTAAAAAACATTGCCATTGGCATTAGCCTCGGGCCAGTTTTTGGGCTGGCACTCTATGGCTTAGCCAACGCCCGAAATATCCATAAAAACAAACACCTTGAGCAGCATTAGAAAAAAGCCTTGGAACAGGGTAGATTTGCCCGTGTATAGCCTTAGCACCAGCAATGCCGCAGGCCAGCACAACATGCACATTTGCACCTATGTATCGGCCGTAAGCATGCAGCCCAAGCGTATGATGGTAGCCATTTACCACGGCACACAAACCCTGCTCAATGCCACCCAAAATCCAAACTTTGTGCTGCAGCTGCTGGCCCACAACCAGTACAACCTCGTAAACCAGTTGGGCAAACAAAGCGGTAAAACCATCGATAAAATTGGCCGCCTGCAAAAGCGCAAACTGCTAACCGAGTGGCAGGGCTATTACGTACTCACCGGGGCCCTGGCCGTTATGGAGCTGCACACCATAGCCCAAATAGAAGGGGGCGATCATCGGTTGTTTGTAGCCGATGTGGTATCGTACAAAAACCTAAACGACGGCGAAGCCCTCACCACCAAAATACTGCATCAAAAAGGCATTATTCGCATATAGTTGTGGCAAAATGAGGCGCCGTGCAGGCACCAACGGTGTTATGGCTCACTTTTTTTCAGCATCTTTACCCCATGTTGTTGGCAACCTTTTGGCAAACCCTGGAGTACTACGACCAAACCCTGCTGTTTTACATAAACCAGCGTGGCGCCAATGCGCTGTTCGATGCCGTGCTGCCCTGGTGCCGCCAGCCCAACCTATGGGCGCCGCTATATCTTTTTCTGGTGGCATTGGCCATGGTCAACATGGGCAAAAAAGGTTGGTATTGGCTTTTTTTTGCCGTGCTTACCATCGTCATCAGCGATCAAATCAGCAGCTCCATCTTCAAACCGCTTTTTGCACGCCTGCGCCCCTGTGCCGACCCCGTCATAATGCCTTACATAAAGCTGCGGCTAGCCCGCTGCAGCGGTGCCTTTAGTTTTACCAGTAGCCATGCCGCCAACCATTTTGCCGTAGCCGCTTTTGCCACACTCACCTTACGGCCCTTTACCGGCAAGGGCATAAAGTGGCTTTTTGCCTGGGCTGCGCTGGTCTGTTATGCACAACTGTATGTGGGTGTGCACTACCCGCTCGATGTGTTGGGCGGGGCCGCCATTGGCCTGGCCTCGGGCGCAGCCACGGCCTATATGGCCAATAAACTCACACAAATTAAACCGGTAAAAACCTAATATGGAAAAGTTAAGTATGCAACAGCTGGGCCGCCACAGCGCCGAAGCCTTTAAGCAACTCGAAAAGTTGCCATTGGTGGTGGTGTTGGATAATGTGCGCAGCATGCACAACGTAGGCAGCATTTTTCGCTCGGCCGATGCTTTTAAAATACACAGCATATACCTCTGTGGTTTTACGCCGCAGCCACCCCACCGCGATATTCACAAAACCGCACTTGGCAGCACCGAAACCGTGGCCTGGCAGTACTTCGAAAACACCATTGATGCCATAACGCAGCTTCAAAACCAAGGCTATACCATACTGGCGGCGGAGCAAACCAGCGCCAGCACGCCACTGCAGCAGTACAGCTGGGCCTACCCGCAACCGCTGGCCGTGGTGTTTGGCAACGAGGTAGATGGTGTATCGCAGGCCGCCATCAACCTTTGCCACGCCGTGCTGGAAATACCCCAAATGGGCACCAAACACAGCCTAAACATAAGCGTGGCCGGCGGCATTGTGCTTTGGCAATTGGCGCAGCAAACGCTACCCGCAAAACCATAATTTTTTTTTGGGGCAGTAAGCCGCAGCGCCCGGTTGGGCCTCGGTTCGGGCTGTCCTCGGTACACACCGGCCGTTGGCCGGCGGGTACCATCGTCCATC
>RDXD01000011.1 GCA_004292575.1 Bacteroidota bacterium | reverse complement strand
ATTTTGACTCGCCTTCGGCTTGTCCTTTTCCGCCGCAGGCGGAAGAAAATCCGTTTTTATCCGTGGCATCGTACGTTTGCACTATCCAATTAATTGTGTTAATTGGTGATGAAAAGAAGTGGGGAGTGGATAAAACCTGACGTGGTAAAGGGCCTTAAAGCCCGTCGCGGATGTTAGGTCCCACTCCCAATCATCACTCAAAGCTGGACAGTTCATTAGGCCTTGGAGCCTGCGTTACGATGATAGCTTGCCAGTGATGAATCACTTCAAAGTTACGATTACCGCAAAAATAAAGGGATTATGCAAACGGTGCAGCAAATTTTCGTAGGCTTGGATGTGTCAAAAGACGAATTTCTATCGGCTCATCCTGATAAAAATGCTGGCTCAGGATGGAGCAAAGCTAAAATCATCAATGAAGTAGCCATGATTAAGAAGTGGCTTATGGAAGTTGGTGTGGCCAATAAGCACTTTGTTTTGGAACATACAGGGAATTATTCTCAGCGCTTAATCCATTGCCTTGATGAGTTAGGGGCTACCTTTTCAGTAGTCAATCCAGCTCAAAGCAGAGCAATGTCTAAAGTGCTGATGAAAACGAGCAAAACCGATGATCAAGACGCTCAAACGCTATCCCGCCTAGGGCAAAACTTGCTGACTAAACCTTACCAGATGCCTCCAAAAGCCAAGCGCATGCGCAAAGAAGCATTCAATGCCTTGTGTGCTTTGCAAAAGCAAGAACGGCAGCTTCGAAATCAGTTGCATGCTGTGGAGTTTTTGGTTGATCCAAATGAGGCAGTTTTGGAGGCTTTTAATAGTGTTTTGAGGGTGGTTAAAAAACAGATAGAACACTTACAAGCCCAACTCAGGCCAGAGGTAGATCAAGTCCAGGAAAAGCAATTGGTGGAACGCATCAAGTCAATCAAAGGTGTGGGAAAGGCCACTGCCGAAGCTGTTGTTGCCCTCTTTGGCGATCTTAGCGCTTTTGACTCTGCCAAAGCCTTTACCAAATTTATTGGATTGGCACCATCAGAGTTCACTTCTGGTAAATCAGTCCGGGGGCGATCCTCCATCACCAAAAAAGGAAATGCCAAGATTAGGGCCTTACTTTTTAACTGTGCTCGTAGCGCTATGAACTACAACACCTTTTGCAAGGCACTATATCAAAGAATTATTGCCAAGGGCAAAAATGGGAAAGTGGCGTTGACTGCTGTCATGCATAAACTGGCTCGACAGATTTTTGGAGTCGTAAAATCTGGGGTGGACTTTGATCCCAAATTTACAATTCAAAAAAATTGTGTCTAAAAATTTGCTTTTGATCACAGTTCATCCGTGGCATCCGTTTTGCCATCCTGCCGCTTTGGCTGAATTAAATCGAGTGTGAGCAATTATCATTATTATTTCTTACCACTCGTTG
>RDXD01000376.1 GCA_004292575.1 Bacteroidota bacterium | reverse complement strand
GCAAAACGCTGCCGATGTGGTGCTGCAGGAGGCCGAAAAAAAGGGAAAGCCTGAGGAAAAATGGCTACTGCCCGTACCCGAAGGCCGCCAGCCAGTGCTGGATGCCGCCACTAGCCGCGTGGTGCTCTACAAAAATGGCATCCCTTTTATACCCGATGTAAAACAGGTTTTGAACCTTTTTCAACAAAAAATGGCGGCTATCCAAGCCAAAGCACGCGGTGCGCAGGCTGCCGATTTACCGTTTCCAATTGGCCAATCTTTTGATGTGGCCGGCTATACCTCTATTCAGCACCATTTTCCAAAGGCCTATGGCATTGGCAGTTGGGGTTTAAGCAATGCCGAGCCCGATGAGCGCAAAGTAAAAGCCCTGCAACTGCATGGCTATTTGTGGATAATGGACCAATTGATGGCCGATTATTTGGCACAGCTTTCACAATTGCCTGCACTGCTAAGCTGCCAGCCCATGCAGCACACGCTGCACGCCCGGCTGGTGCACCAGTTTAACCAATCTAAAACCGTGCTTAACCAACTGCGTGTGGATGAAGCGTTGCTGCCGGCAGCGCTGCAAGCATTGCAGCAAACCCTGCAAACCTTGGTAGAAACAGAGCAGGAGTTTTTCAATCGGCGACACGCATTTCTCGACCATTTAATTAGCCGCTTTGCCGAAGATTTTGCAGGCTATATGTACACCCACAATGCACTCTTCCCGGCCACCAACCCCGCTGTTTTAATTAATCAAAAAGAGGCGTTTCTTCAAAACTATCCGGCCATAAGTAGCCAGCGAGGCGGGGCACACCACTATGGCTTACCCCAAGGCATGTTGGACGTTGAAAACATAAGCGGCTTTGAGTTGCGAGCCAGGCACTTGCTGGGCTTAACCAGCACCGAACGTACAGCAGCCGTAAACTTATACACAAAGCTGTTTGAGGAGGCCGATGGCGACGGAAAACGGGGGTTTCGATTTGGCTTTGTGCTCAAAGACGGCAATACCGCCTTGCTGAGTACCAAGCTGTTTGACAGCGATGAAGCCTGCCTTGCCGAAGCCGAACTGGTAGAGCTGCTGGCAAGCAACGCGTCAAACTATGGCATTTCAGCAGTGGGAGGCGAGTTTTTGCTTACCCTGAGCGATAAAACGCCGGCTGTGGTGGCACAGTGCCCACTCATGTTTGATACCAAGGCCAAGGCAAGCGGCTTTTTGAAATCGCTATTGGCCAAAATACTTGACCCTGTGGACGAAGCGCTACTGGTAATAGAGCATTTGCTGCTGCTGCCCAGTGCCGAGGTAGAGGCCTGGCTAAACATTTGCACCGACGGCAACTGCGATGATTGCGCCGACCTTGACCCCTACAGTTTTAGACTAAGCATTGTGTTGCCGGCACTGGCAGGTCGCTTTGCCAATATGAATTTTAGACAGTTTGCCGAGCAACTGCTGCGCCGCGAAGTACCCGCCCACCTACTGCCCAAAATATGCTGGGTTAGCACCGAAGCGTACAGTGCTTTGGAAGATGCCTGGCAAAACTGGCTACTGTTTAAAGCAGGCCAATGGCCCACCGATGAAGAAGCGGTGGCGTTGAAAACACTGCTGGCAGCGCTGCAGAATTGTAAAAATGTTTACCCCAAAGCGCGCCTGCAAGATTGCAGTAGCACCCAGCAAAAACAACTGTTGGTACTCAATAAAGCTTCATTAGGCAACCTAAAAAACTCGTGATATGGCATACGCATTAACGCTAACTGGCCGCAACGACACGCGGTACACTATTTTCGAAAACAACCAAGTGCTTACAGCCGATCAACTGAACGACTTGCACCAGTATTTGAACCTGCAAGACCGGGCCACACGAACAAAGGTGATAGGCGTAGGCATTGTGGGTGGCCTTGAGATGGGCCTGTTGCAAAATGGCAATATGGTGGTAAGCCGCGGGGCCGCCATTACCACCGATGGCGACCTGGCCTGGTTTGATGCCGATATGGAATTTGATGGCTACCGACCATTTGCCGATACCGATGCCCGCTATGCGCCATTTAGGGCCAATACCGACGAAGCCGTAACGCTTATAGAGCTGGTTAACATAAACCCCCGAACCAGCGACAACAGCCTGCCGCTGAAAGCATTTGAGCGCAATACAAATACCAGGTTGGCAAGCCTTACCGGAATGCTTTATTTGGAAGAGTATGAACTGGATGCCGACCAATGCACGGGCGCCGACTGCGATAACCGGGGAAAAGAGGTCATCAGAAACTGGCGCTTTCTGCTGGTGGGTGAGGCACAGTTGAAACTGCTGCTGCGCCAAATGCCCCAATTGAACAGGGCCTATTTTGCACTGCCCGATGTGCGGTTGAAGCGCATTGTTATAAATCCAAGTATTGACACCTACGCCGAGCTTCAGGCCAGCTTTGGCAGCACCCTGTCTGCCAAAGACGATATAAAAGACGGCCTAGCCAAACTATGGGACCTTTGCGGCACTTTGGCCGATGACGTGCTGGGTGCCAACCCCGTAGCTGAGTGGCATCAACTGCTGGATGGGCAATTTAACCAATGGCAACGGAGCTTTTTTGTGCAATACCTTTACGATTATTACCGCGATTTGGCAGATGCCTACCACGAACTGAAAGACTTACTATTTGACGACAACAGCATCCTTTGCCCCGATGTTTTGCTTTTTCCCAAGCACCTGCTGTTGGGGTCGGTAAAAGTAGCCACGGCACTTCCGCGGCTTTCGGGCATGCGTACTACGGCGGCAAGGTCAAACTTCAGCTTTGTTTCCATCAAAAATATTGTGCGGTTTCACACCGTAGATTTTGACGAACCTAACCGCCACATTTTTTACGAAAGCCCCGTGCTAAATGCCAAAGGCGAGCGGTTGCAACAAATACGATTTGGCTTTGTACGGCTAAACGCCCTCATCCGCTCTTTTAACATCCCCGCCGCCAATCGCAACACTGCCAATGGCATTCGCATTACGCCGGGTAATTTTTTAGACAAGCCTTTGGGCAGTAGGGCCATTCCATATTATTTTGGTTTTGGCCAAAATAGTGCCACCGTACCCGCCTACTGGAGCCATGCGGCCAATGTGCGCAACCGCGAAGATTTGCACCGGTCTTATTTTGCCGACAGTTACAGCCGCCAAACCTTTGCCACCCAACCCTTTGGCTTTGATTTGAGCGAGAGTGAATTCTACCGTATAGAAGGCCATATTGGCCTAAAATATGCTGATGTAGAAAAACAATTAACCGACTTGATTGCGCAAAACAACTTGCCCATAAACCTTATGACCGTGCAGGTGGAACGCAACCTGGCCACGGTGCCCATGAAGCCATGGTACTTTAACCATTTGCACAATTACGAGTTGATACAACGCCGCAGCATTATTGACCAGCTTAGCCAGGCCGAACTTACCCACAACAGCTTGGCCGAAGAGCTAAAGAGAGACGGCAGCCGGACCGCCGATTTGGCTCAAATAGCACCCATCGTAAACAACTTTAATGCAGCCAAGGCAAATTTTGCAAACAACTGGGGCGGTGCTAGCCGTGCTGCCAACACGCAGCAGTTTACTGCCGAGGTAGAGGCGCTGACTAAGGTAGCAGGCGATTTTAAAATGAGTACCCGTCAATTTTCGTTTAGCAATGCCGCAGCACCGCACGACTTTATCATAAACAACAACAGCCACATTAAACTCGACCTCATTAACGACCTCATTAACCAACAAATAGACCGCAAACGAAACGAACTGCTACTGGGCAATTTTTTGGTTAAAAATCCAGGCTTAGAGCATGCCGGTGGTGTGCTGCGGGGCGGCACTTTTGTGCTGGTTTACACCGCTAACGATGGCGTAGTAGTTGCCGATTTTATGTTGCCCTATGCCACGGTTGACAACGATTTAACGCCACCACCCACTATAAAGCCCATGCCAATAAAACCACGCTACGAAATACCCAAGTTGTTTGAAAAAGTGCCGCAATACGAAGGCTTGGTAAACCGCAGACTTTTTGAATTGGACGCCCGCTTTGCTAAAGTAAACACCGACTTTGCCAGTACCCTAGAGCTGTTTAACAAAGACATTAGCCAGCGGCATAAAAACACCGAAACATTGGTAAATAGCCGTAATGGAAAAGTAATCCGCCAGGTATCAGTCCAGCTCGAAGATGTAACTAACTAATTTAGAACAACCGTACAAACCTCCTTAGAGCGTGAGCAAAACAAGTTTTACAACAGTTTTATCAGCACCATAAAACTTGATACTGGTAAGGCCACTGGCTTAAACCCAGGCAAAACTGGACTTGTAATTGGCGAAATAGATGTGGCACCCGCTATTGACCGTGTACGCGACATAACGTCGGAAATACGCCAAAACCCCAACATGGCCCCCGATATGCGCAAGCAGCGCGAGGCCGAGTTGGCTAAGCTGTCGGCGGAACTGAATACTGTGGCCACAAAGGCTGCACAGAGTGGTGCCGATCTGGAAACGGTAACCCGCATCAAAGCCATTCAGTTTGACATGAACGAGGCCCTAAGCGTAATAACCGATGTGGGCCTGCGCGCCAACATTGGCAACAACAACACCTTATTACGAAACACCATCATTCGCGGCAATTTTCGATAGCCAACGCATTTCTACCAGCTTCCATCAGGCATGAGCAACACCATCATCATCCGAAAACAAGGTATAAGGCTTGTGGCCGCCACACCACAGCTGGGCTTGGCCTACAGACAGCAGCTTACCGACGAATGGCTAGCCAGCTATGTCCATGCCCTAAACCAGCAAGTGGCAGCGCTCAATTTGATGGAGGTGGATGGCGTGATTCCTAAAATTGAGGTTACGGTGCAGGCTGCGCAATTGGGTAGCACTGCCACGCAATGGATACCAACCATAGCATACGCAGTGGCTAAAGCATTGATGGGGCAAGCCACAGCACAAATAGAACTAGCCAACCTACAAGCACAGGCCGCCGCCAGCCAGTTGCAGCCATACAAGGTTGGCAGTGCCGCAAGCGCTAACCTGCAAATGGAAGCCCTGCTGCAATACCTTTTCCAAGGCACCCTTCCGCATTGGTGCCGTCACCAAGGTTTTAATCCTCAACAATTTTTGGCCAATTGGTACAGTAGCCAAAATACACAGCCATTTTTAACCCGGTTTTTAGACACCATAAACCAACGAGGCGCCAAGGAACTAAGCAGCTTGCAGGCTTTGGAACGCCTGGTTAGACTTACACCCCACCACCACTGGCCCAAACTGGCTGAATTGGTATGGGCGGGGCTAAGCACCACCGCATCCGCAGCTGATACCCCAGCTGGCCAGCCCGTATTGGATTGGCTGGCTAGGCACACCAAGGTAGCAGAGCAGCATCTAAAAGCACTCTATTTGCAGGCCCTACTCGCTCACCAGCAAGCCTGGTTATGGCCATTTTTACAGGCCACTTGCCTTGCCAACGAAGCCCATGCACAGGCTGCTGCACACAACAGATTGGTGTTGGCCAGGTGGCAACTGAAGCTGCTGCAGCTGGCGCAAAGCCAAGGCCTGGATAAACTATCCGCGGACTTACAGATGCAGCCGACTACAGTCGAACCCACCAACAACAACACCATTTCACCCAGCACCGCAAAAGCACAACCTACCACAGATGCCATTTACTCGGGCCAGGCGGGCTTAGTGCTACTGTTTCCATTTTTGCCGCGCTTATTTACCCTTTGTGGGCTACTAACACCCCAAAACGATTTTGTTAGCCCCTTGGCAGCACACAAAGCTGTGTTTTTGATGCAGCACCTTGCCGGCAATGCCACCCACGACTGGGACCTGGCACTGGAGAAGTTGTGCTGTGCATTACCGGTTAGCACCCTTTTGCTCCACGACGCAGCCAAGCTGAGTAATGATGACATTGCCGCTGCAAACGAGCTGCTGCAAGCTATATTAGAAAAATGGCATCCACTGAAAAATAGCAGTACCAAAGCACTGCAAGAAACCTTTTTGCAGCGCTTTGGCAAGCTAAACACCGGTACCAACGTGTGGCAATTGCATGTAGAGCGCACTGGTGTGGATGTGCTTTTGGACCGTCTGCCATGGTCAATAAGTATGATAAAGCTGCCTTGGCTAAAACAATTAATAGAAGTAACATGGTAAGCAATGCGGCCCAGTATATGGCAGATAATGCACGCTGTTTGGTGCCTGAGTTTGGCTGGCTCTGTGCCGTGGCCGAGTGGCGCGCCCAAGCCAACGATGGGCAACAACTACCTGCCCCTAAACCACCTGAAATAGCAGAACATACCGGCATATTTGCCGATTTTGTACAGTATTACAAACTGGGACTGCCGGAGCGGCTGGTGCTAATTTTGGCCCTTGCACCCCATGTGCACCCGGCTGCCATGAATTTTTTTCTAAAGCTACAAGAGCAGCACGTGCATGCCACCATGCAATTGAGCAAGCAAGCCAATGGCACAGTATGGCCTGTAGGCTTTACGGCACTGTGGCTGCTGGCAGGCAACAATTTAGAAGCCCAATTCGGCGCCTTACCCCTTTTTGAAACCGAACACTTTTTTAGCACCCACCACATTTTGAAACTACAGGGCGGGACCGATGCTAGGTTGCAGGGCCAGCTACAACTAAACGACGAATACGTGGACCTATTTACTTCCGGCAACCTCCGCAAGCCCGACTTTAACAGCCAATTTCCAGCCAAGCTGCTGAAATCACCGCTCAACTGGGCCGATTTGGTGTTGCCAGCCAATACCCTTCAGCAAATTGATGACATCAAAATTTGGCTGCAGCATCACCCAAAACTAATGGGCGAATGGCAAATGGATAGGGTGCTAAAACCCGGCTACAAAGCCATGTTTTATGGACCACCAGGTACAGGCAAAACGCTTACCGCTGTATTGCTGGGTAAAAGTGCAGGGCTAGATGTTTACCGCATTGACCTTAGCACGGTGGTGAGTAAATACATAGGCGAAACCGAAAAGAATTTGGAATTGGTATTTAAAAAGGCTGAAAACAAGAACTGGATTCTATTTTTTGATGAGGCCGATGCGCTTTTTGGGAAACGTACCGGTATAAGCGATGCCCACGATAAATACGCCAATCAGGAGGTTAGCTATTTGCTGCAACGGCTAGAAGAATACAACGGCCTGGTTATACTCTGTAGTAACCTGCGATCAAACATCGACGATGGGTTTGCCCGAAGGCTGCAAAGCATCGTTTACTTTCCGCTGCCCGAGGCAGCACACCGCTACAAGTTGTGGCAAAACGCGTTTAGCCCAATGACCAAAATGGAAGAGGGCCTTAATTTGGAGTGGATTGCAGACAAATACGATTTAGCCGGCGGAAGCATCATTAATGTGGTACAATATGCCAGCTTGCAAAGCCTGCACCGAAACGAAAACATCATTAGACGCAAAGATGTATTGGAAGGCATACGGCGGGAATACAACAAAGATGGGCGCACATTATAGCGCGGCACAAGGCTACCACCAAATATGGAAACGACTTCAGCTTTTAACCAGATAAAAACGAACCTCATGAATTTAGGTGCATTTTCTATGAGTTTGACCGTAAAAGATTTGGCAGCTTCTAAGCAATTTTATGAGCAGTTGGGCTTTGCGTATTTTGGTGGAAACGAAGCACAAAACTGGCTAATCTTAAAAAATGGTAGTTGCGTTATAGGCTTGTTTCAGGGCATGTTCGAAAAGAATATGCTCACTTTTAACCCGGGGTGGGATGAAAACGCCCAGCCGCTTCAAGTATTTGACGACGTGCGGAAAATACAACAAACCATGAGGCAAAAGGGCGTGACCATTAACACGATGGCCGACGAAACAACCGTGGGACCAGCCTTTTTAACCCTTACCGACCCCGATGGCAATCCCATTTTAATTGACCAGCATGTATAATACCATTTCCATATTTGCTTAAATGCACGACGTTGCCGCCATACAACCCAAAACCAGCCGCTCAAAACCAGCAGAGGGTACAGCACCAGTAGCTAAAGTACACGCACCTCCAGCACCAGCAGCGCCCCAACTAACAGTAAGCAGCCCCGAACACCCGGCTGAGGCCGATGCCGATGCCTTTGCCGAAGCAAATACCAAACCATCCTTACCAGCAATACCGTATGCCGCTGCGCCTCCGCCCCCTGCAAAGCCCAACCCAGCTAACCGTAGTGTTGAAAGTGCAGCACCTACTGCCAGGGTCGTTAACGATACCACCTCGGCAAGCATTGCACAGCAAATGCTGGGCGGCGAAAACCTTCCGATGGAAGACCTAAACGGTGAATTATCTGGGCTTGAACCATTGGCGGCGGGTGCTAAAATACACAGAACCGGCGCCGCCGACCAAACGGCAAAAGGGCTGAACGCAGAAGCGTTTACGGTAGGCAATCACATATTTTTTAGCGCCAACAGCTACAAACCCAATACGCCCCAAGGAAAAAATTTATTGGCACACGAGCTTGCGCATGTAGGCCAAAACCAAACCACCGGTACTACAGATGTGGTACGGCGGCGTGTGTACCGTGGTGCTGAAACCAGCGATGGCCTTATTCCCTTGCTTTCCGATGGCCAAACCCTGGCTGACTTTGCAGCCGATGGTATTGCCGTTTTACGGCCGGAGGCAGTAGCTACCTATGCGTCTATTATTGTGGTAACTCAGTCTGGCCTCGATGTTTTTCAGCTGGCAACGCGTCGATTTGTTGCACATTACGGGCTAAGGCCCAACGAAAACCAATTGCAAGATGGCCTTTGGCGACTATCGGTAAACGGGGGTATTGAGCGTATTGGGGTACGCGGCACTACAACTGTTATGGAAGGACGCGCCCTTGAGGTGGCTGCTTACAGCACCGAACGGCAAAGCATTATAGCTGCACGCGGGCATATTCTTTTTTTAGACGACATGACCCTTACCACGGCAGAAGAACTTAACCGCCATAATTACTTGCCTGCCATACTTGTGGCTGGCACTTTACCTGCCACAGGCACAGGTACTGCGGGTACAGGTAGTGGCGCCGCCATTGCTTCCTGGGCTGTAGCCCAAAGCAATGCGGTAATTAGCAGTTTAGGGGTAACGGTGGGTAGAGAGGGTCGGCCGCTAAGCAGTACCCCCGGTGCAGCCACCGGCAACCGCAGCGCCCCCGACGCCCCACCCTCTATGCGCAACACCAGCACCGATGCCAGCACACCCGAGCGTCTGGTTTGCTGGGCGCGGGCCGATGGTAAACAGTTTGTAAACGTGTGGGTGGGTGGACGCAATGCCGACGATGGCGGCGTTGTAGAAAGCATAGAACTGCACGAGGGAGAAAGCAACGAAAGCCTGGTGGCACGGGTGCAGCAGGCCACCACCACGGCAAGAGGACGCCTTGCCCGCAATGCCCAGGCCGAAGAAGACCGCATTACCGGCGGCGGCGTACCGCTAAACGATTCTACGTTTAGGGGCGGCACCAGCGTGGGTGCAAGAGCCAATCGCTCCGCTTTTAGGGCTAGCATGCGCGGCCCCGAGGTAATGGTACGCAATGGCACCGGTGCTTACAACATGAGTCTTCATTATGAGGATGAGTTTCCGGATTTGCTGGGCCAGGTGGCCTCGGCATGGCATGGGTCGGATTTTGTGTGGCAAGTGTTTGACATAACGGCCCTTTACCAGCAAGTTATGCGGGAGCGGGCAGCAGGTGCAGAAGCCCGCCGTCAAGCAGTTCTGCGGGGTGATACACCGGCAGCACCCAACACAATGCCGGAAGAAGCAAGGCTTAATACCATGGGCACTAATGCTGCCATTAACTCTAGCACCACCGTTTCTACTTCCGCAGCCGATCTACGCGATTTAAGCCGCAGATATCACAACTATGTGGAGGATGCCCAACAGGCGGGGCACGACCTCGTTAACCCGCTCAGCAGTCAGGATGGGTCATCCGAGGCTGCCATCCGCAGTGTTTTGGTTAACAGCTTTAATCTTGCCACGCTACCCCTACACGGCATTCTATCATTGGGGGGATGGTTGGTGCGGGCCTTTAGCGGGGTGTTTGGCACCGACCCCCAATATGAACGCGAAGTACCTTTTCCCAACCACGACGGGTTCTATCTGGTACGTTGCGTGGCACAACCCCGCGCCATTGGCGAGGGCGAAAATGCCGTAATTAGAATGCCGAGTGTAGCCGTAAAAGTGGTGGAAGTAAAAGAAATTGCAGCAAGAACAAGACAGGAGTTGGATGCGCAAGACCAAAACCTGCAAGCGTCCATACTCGAGTTACTTATTAGTTTTAGAACCATCACCGACGAGCGCCAACTGCAAGCCATTAGCCGGATGCTGGAAATAAAAATTCAGGAAGCGGCGCAAAGCAACCGAGGCTTTTTACAGCAGCAGATTAATACCCGGCAGCAGGCATTGGCAGCGCCCAATTTGCCCGAAACCCTACAGCAAAAGATAAATGCCGAGCTTACCCTGCTTAGGCAAGGCACGGCGGCCGATAGCGGCCTCATTTCGGCCATCATAAGCCGACAAATTGTGCTGAAAGAGCAAGAGTTGGCCGATGCCCGTGCACGAAACGCCGGCCCTTTTACCGAACGCGACATTCAGCGGCAAATTGCCCAGCTGCGCAGTAGGCTAACTACGGCCACCGAGCGTGAAAGCGAAATGCGCGGCGATGGGCAGGCCATTGTAAGACCCCAAGCCGTGTTTGTAAATGAGGAAGATGGCCAGTCGGTGCCGGTGCTGATAGAACTGGGGCAAATAGGCTCGCGCCATTCTTCTCGCGGCTACACGATGCGCTTAAGCGATATAACAGGAAGCAGCAGCGACCAACACGATGCCATTGGGCGAACCCGATCGGAGGCTGTGCGACACGCTGTGGCCGAGTACGCCGGTCATTTTCCTTATGGCCGTGGCTACTTAACGGTGCGCTTTCCCGCAGGCATGAACTACGGTATAACCGAACCGATTGTAGTGCGCTGCAACCCCCGCGACACCGCCCAAGCATCGGAAAGGTTAGATGAACTGCTGCAAGTGCTGGCCATTGTAGGCTTGTTTATACCTGGTGTGGGTGTGGCGGTGGCCGCAGTTGGAGCCGCCGTATCAGCCGGCAGAATTCTGAGCCGCGTAAACAACCACACTTTTGCCTGGGACAGCAATACTGTAATGGACGTGCTGAACATTGTGGGTGCTGTGGCGGGCGGCATTTCGCAAATGAGCGGTTTTAGACTGGCAAGGGCGCAGCGCATGTTTGCCGTTATTCCCGAAAGCGAAGACCTTGCCGCATGGGTAACCCGTCTATCGCGTTTTCAGCGGGTAGTAGATTTTGTGGATACTTCGGTAAACAACGTTAGCTACTTTCTCGGTTCCATGGAAACGGTGGCCAATTACATCGACATTCAGCGCCAGCAAATGAGTGGTGCCATAACCGCTGCTGAGGCGCGCCGCCGACGGGCACAGCTGCTTACCCAGGCCATGTACGACCAGTTTATGCAGCACGCTCCTGGCATGGTTGAGCACTTTAGGGGCGATGGCACACCGGTACACCCACCAAACGAAGACGCACCCCACGCCGACCCGAGGCGCGACGATACTACTGCATTGCCCGAAACGGGTACCACGCCACACGCAGCCGCAACGCCACACGCCCACTACAATCCGCCCGAGAGTAGGCCACGTGGTGCTGGTAGAGATGGCGTACTGAGTTTTTTAGCTGTGCGGGAAAATGTACAAGCCTTACTGCGGGGCGATGCTGCCGCTACCCGCGCACTGCTGGAGGCGCATGGCAACTGGCGGGATTTAATTATGATGCTGCAAAGCGAGCCGCACAACGATTTATATGCTTATTTGGTAGATGCCGTAGGCAGCTACAGGCAAAACGTAGTGGCTGACCTCCGTAGTCGCTTTAACATTGACCTATCCGACCCCAATGCCAGCACCCATGCCAGCAGCGATATAGACCTAGCTACCACAGGTGCCGACGCAGGAGCACGTATGAATGCAGCAGAACGCTTTATGCGCGAACGCTACGGGCACAGCTGGAGCGAGCTGTTGCGCATGAATTTTTATACCCAGGCCGAGCGTTTGTTTATGTATGAACAGGTACGAACCATTATGACGGATGCAGCTTTTGGCCAGCTGCAAGCGCGAATGACCCATTTGTCGGAAATTTTGAACTTTGCCAAAATGCTGCAACACGCCCAAGGCAATGCCGAAAGCATAGCCCGTGTGGAACAATTAATGGCGCATTTATCGGCCGCGGAACAGGCGCAGGTGCGTACCAGAGCCAGTGAAGCACCCGCCGATGCCCAGGCCCGCGCCGGGGATTTGCACCAAGCCATAGATGCGCTTACTGCCCGGTTTGAGGCCATAGGTTCCAACACCACGGCCCCCTTAGCTGCTGCGGCCCTTACTACCTTGCCGCCAGCCATACCGGCACACCTTCGCGATGCCATTAATGCCGCCGTAACGCCAACCGAGCTGCGCATTGCACTTGCGGCGGCCATTTCCGAAATGCAAATGGAGGCCAACTTCCGTACCGTAGAAGCCTACATATCTCCCGGGGCAGGCAGGCAAGTGGTACGTGGCGTGGCCGTGCATGGCCACGAAGCTTACCAAAGTGCATTGGCCAATTTAGAGATGATGGAACATACCTTGCACGAGGCGGGCGGAAACATTGATACGGCCATTCGCGAGTACGAGCTGTACAAGTACATTAACCGCTTTATTGTGGCCACCCAGTTGGCAGGGCTACCCACCAATGCATTTATGCTGGCCTACTACCAAGCCGCGTACGACGTATATCGAAACAACCGCACATCGTTGCAGGGCGTAAATACACACGATTTGGCTTACCTAAACGCCATGCACCGCCAATTTATGATAGAAGCGGCTTTGGCCTTGCCGCAAATGCGCGACGCCGCACTGCGCAACCCAACCGATTGGAACGCCACGCCACGATCGCTAAGGGCCGACGACACCAGCATCCGCGACTTGGGTACCGGCCCCACCGCTGGCGCTGCTCCTACAACCACTAATCGGCTAGGCACCGTAGCCAGTTTGCTCGGCAGCAGCACTGGCCTAAGCGCTATTGGACACGTAGCCATTTTACGCAACAATGCATTGGAAGGTAATGCCACCCACGCCAGGTTCGAAAACGGAAGGCTGGTGCTAGAGTTGGGGCCCCGCGCAGGACACGAGCAACTTCGCCAGCATTTAGATACGCTGCGGGTATTACAGCGCTACGAAGGTTCGCTGGGGTTGGTAAGACGCCTGTTTAGCCGCATTGGCGAGCTGTTGGGTATGGGCCCGGGCGTTGGCACGGCCGGCTTCGAAGCCCGGCAAGAGGTGCAAAAACTGCTGGGCATAAGAGCCGAGCTCGAGCTGCAACGCATAGCTATTGAAAACGCCATGACGGCAACCAGCGCCACGGCAACCTTGGCCGATTTGCAGGGCAACTATAGTCAACTGTTAAACAGTATTGTGGCCATCGAAAATCAAATGGGTGTACACGAACGGGAAATTAATTCCACGGCGGCGGGCAGGGGCCACATTGCCATGGCCAATACCCTACCCACAGGCCCGATACTTACAGAGGCCAGCCCAAGGTTTGGCGTTGAACCAAATGTAGGCGAAAGCTTGCGATACCGCGATAGGGGCGGAACCGAGGGCGTAGTATCCCGGTTGAGCAGCGATACGGTATCCATCATTACCAATCTGGGTCAAAGTACCATACGGGCCAACTACCAAAACGTAATTAGCCCCACCGCTTTTGGCCTGCCCATTGGTCGCCATGGTTTTGAAGCCTTGCACGCCATAGGCCCCAACGTGGGACATGAAAGTCCGTACGGCATATACTTTGGCCCCTGGCGGGTAAACCAACTTATACAGCGCATTGGCATTGAGCGCTTTATTGGCGATGTGGGTTCGCACCTGCATAGTGGCAGACAAGTGCTGCTGCGGGTGGAGGTTCAAAAGGAAACCCATAATGTGGTTCAACCAGATGGCAGCGTGCGACAGGCGGACTTTTTGAAGCAAATTACCTACCAATTGTACGGCGCATCGGTTAGCACAAACAACAAACTGTTTGAACTGAATATTACAGTAGCCCGCCCCAACGACCCGCGATCCGGTGTGCACTACGACTCAGAAAGCCTTGTTTTGAGCCACCGATTGAATGACTTTACCGATATGAGCCGTGTGGCCGATTCGTTTGAGCCGCAGTTTTCAGCAACAGACCCCATTGACGAATAAAAACAATAAGTTATGGCCGGATTTTTTAGTAAGTTTAATTGGGCACCACCCGCACACAGCCGACCCGATGCAGCCCCCAAGGAGCCAACACAGGAAGCGATGCCAACTGCTCCCAGTTTGGTGGTTAGCAATAAAGAAAAAGAGGCAGAGGCAGATGCGTTGGCCATAGCCGCAGTGCGGCACGCTCCGCATAATTTGCCCAGCTACCTCCAAAACATAACCGGCGCCAATTTGGCAACTGTGCAAGTACACGATACGCCCGCGGCCCACCGCGCCAATTCTGCTCTAGGGTCGCGGGCATTTACCAAGGGCAATGCCATTTATTTTGGCCCACAGCAATACCAACCCAGCACCAATAATGGCAAGCTGCTGCTGGCCCACGAGCTTACCCATGTGGCACAGCAGCAACACAGTGGGCAAGAAGCCATTCAGCGCGACAGCATAACCATGGACCCACTGGTAATAACTGGTGACAACCGCCAACCGAGCGGCGCTGATAAGCTTGCTGGCGATAACGCCGATACCAGCGGTGTGAGCCTAAGCCATGGCAACGATCCTCGCATTGAACAAGGCAGCATACCAGCAGAAACACTACTGCCATGGACAAGCGGAACCGCATGGAAGGGCGATGAAATTGCAAGCCATCTTGGCCAGTACGACCGCATACCCGGCACCGATAGCGATGCTGTGCGCTGCGTACAAACCGTGGGCTTGGTCAGTCATATTTTAATGGGCCCCGCTGCAGTAAACCAATACCTAGGCAGCATGGCACTACAGGGTGTGTTGGGCAACCCTAGTACACGCCGCAAAGCTGCACTTGACACCCTTGATTGGACCAAACGTGCCGTAGTGGCTGGAAATGCCACCTATGGTCACCTGTATTGGGCCATAGAAGCGGTGCACGACTTGTTTTACAAAGACGATACCGGCACCCCCGAAGGCGACCTGCATGACCAAGTAGTATCAGCCTTTGATTACAGTGCTAGCATGACAAAGATGAATGTGTTTTGCAATACGCCCGAAGCCTTGCTGGCGGAGGCAAACAAACTGAATAACGGCGAACAGCTGATGCTAAACACCTGGGGCATATCATTCAACAGCACCTTCGACATTGCTCTAGCCGAAAAAGGCGCCACCACCAACAGACTTACCTACAACATAGTGGACGATAAAGGAAAGTTTGTAAAACGCGCCACTATAAACCGCATCGACACTAAAACAAAACCCGACCCAAAAAAGCTTGATAAAAATCGCGACAGTGTTAGCGGCCATCAAATGTTGATTTTTAAAGACGCAGCAACGGGAGATGTAAAAATGTATGAGCCCGAGCTGGCTGAGGGCGGACAACACCTTTTTAACTTAACTAAAGACGCCAGCATGCTGCCGGCCATGCTTTTTCCCGATCGGCCCAACTTTGAGCTGTACCACTACGTGCAAATACTGGGTAAAATTGTACCCAAAACAGCTACTGCCGGATTTGGCATGTGACATAACGCTTCAAACCACTACAAGCTACCCCATGAGTGCCCCAAATCTGAATTCCAATCAAACCAAACAAGCTCGGCCAAGTAGGCGCGGCAAGCCCATGAGTACCCCAAATCTGCACCCCTTTCAAACCCTGGCCATAGCGTACCAGGAGGGCATGAACGAACAAATAAGTGCACACAATGCCTGGTATAAAAAGGCAGAAAACGAGGCCGAGCTGGAGTTTGGCAACGCTGTGACAGAAACTTTGGGCTATGCAGAGCATTTGATAAATCATGGGTACCGACAACCAGAGGTGGCCGCCGCCATTGATGATTTGTTGGCCAAGCATGAAAACCATACCAGCACCGAAGTGGCGCACCAATACTTTTTAACCCAAAAAAAAAGATTTTATAACGAACAGGTATTGCCGATGATGGGGGATTTTATATTCGTCAGCCTGCAACCGCTGCCTAGCTTTTTGATAAAATTAAATATTAAGAACTAAAGCTGGGCTTTGTTCGTCAAGCCCCGAACCCAAGTACAACAGAATTACTACTGATGATTGTTTGAATGTCGAGCCCCACTATTGGCAATACCAATGTTAGCTACAGGGCCTCGGCATTAGTCATCATCTCCCTTGCTTTATCGATTTGTACTTTCACAAACGGCAATATTACTTCTCCTAAATAAAAAACCTCCGTTGAATATAAATTTGGTTGCCCGTCTTTAATTTGGAAATTTGCTTTAGAACTTGCAATAGCGTTTTCAATTTCTATAGGCATACTCCTACTGTCAAAGCCGCCTTTAATTGCGGCATCAACAAATTGTTTAAATGAAGCATGTTGCTCTACAGTTGTATTTTCTGGTTTAACTTTGTAGAAGTGGTAATATAACCAAAGTTCAAAAGAAGGATTGCTTTGAGCAACAAGCCATTGTTTAGCCAATATGTTTTTTGAAGTACAGAATATTTTGAGTTGATTAATTTTGTCACCTTCGTTCCATCTGTCCGTATCAATAACAAACCAAATTTCATCTTGATATTCTTCACTTATTGAAAACTTTGGTGAAGTAACTTCATTGCCAAAAAACAACAATTCAGCGTTTTGTTTTAGCTTTAGCGGGTCAGACTGCCCATCAACATTTGGTATTGGAATAATATCAATGTTGGATGATAGCCCTTGAAAGTACTTGAAATATCTAATTTCAGTTTCCTTGCCTTCACAAAAAATGTAAAGCTTCTTCGCATTTTTTGTTGCCTCAACTTTTTGATAAACTTTTTTTCTACTCAAATATCTCATGCTGATGCCAATTTAAGTCTTTAAGATTTGATAGAAAAGGAATGCCACCATACCTTCCATTTAAATAACCATTCTCAATATTTGCAGTATTATGAATATTAAAATCACTTAACGAATACAGCTTTGAAGAGCCATCAATATCTTTTTGGGCAAACCAAATTTCATCAGGTCGTAAAATATTTTGGTCTAATAAACATGACTCATGTGTAGTGAAAATTAGTTGCCCCTTTGCAGATTCGTCTAACGAAATCTTAGTAATTATTTCCTTTATTATTATTGGGTGAATGCTACGTTCGATTTCATCAATCAGATATACTCTTTCCTCGTTTATTATTCCGTCAAAAGCAGGTAAGTAATCGATAAGCCTTTTTGTGCCATCAGATTCCATTCCTATCGTAAAATTTATATTGTTTCCTTTGTTATTTAAGTGTGAGGTAACAAGTTTTTTTGCGATTACTTCTTTGTTTTCATAAACTAAAGCAACTTCTTCTCCAGTTTCTCTCTGTCGTAATATGGATATTTGCTTTGGGTCTTTTTTTAAGTCGCTAATAATTTCATTTATATCTTTTTCATCACTTCCTTCGGCAAGGTCAATGAATTTCTTTTTTGAAACTTCAATTTTTGAAATTCCAGTCCCCAATGTCTTGATGAAATCATTTGCAAACTCTTTTAGCTTTTTATTCTTATCTAGTATATGAGCTATTGCCGCAGGTTTAGCATCGGGTTTAATAATAATCAAGACATCGGCAAACCATGAATAGGCATTCTTTACATCTACAAATTCAGAGTTATATTTTTCATTCAAAAAAGAGAGAAGCAACTCGTTTTTCTGCAAAAGTTTTTCCTCCAGAACTTCGACAAATAGTTTATTCTTTTCATCTTTTGTGTACTCCTCAAAAAAAACAATTTTCTGTTTATCATTTTCAAAAGTTCTTTCAAAAATTAGTTTATCATTTTCAAGACTACTTTCATAAAGTGCTTCGTTTAAAACGATTTCATTGTCGAATGTTAAGGTATAGTAGTAAACTTTTGACTTGCAAAAAAATTCAACTCCAAATGAGACTGGCTCTTTTTCATTATCATCATTTAATTTAAATTTTACTTCTTTTAAATCCTTAATAATTAAGCCGTCTTCTATCATTGATTCCAACAACGATATAGATTTTATCAGATTAGACTTACCTGAACCATTCGCCCCGTAAACAGCACTTAACCTCAAAATATCGACCTTATTTTTTTTTATTTTATGGTGAGGAAGTCGTTGGGTTTTATTTGGAAAAACGTTAAACTCTGTTTCTTCATTGAAGGAAAACAGGTTTTTTGCTGTAAATCTTATTAGCATAATAAATTTCGTTAGAATTTAACGCAAATGTAAGGTAATAGCCCTGTTTAAACGCCTCTAAAAGGCTATAATTGTCTTTTCCCGTTAGAAAATAACGGAATTGCCTGATTTGTAGGGTGTCCAATTGCATGGTAGCTAACCCACAAAGATTACCCCAATGGCATGCCCATTGCCGCGGTTGCGGATAACCATTGGCTAAAATCAAAGTTGTTTTTTGAGATACTCCACCTCAACCGCTCCGAAGAGGCCAAATTTGCTAATGCCTTAAACTGCAATGTGCTGTAGGCTGCTAGGCCATCCACTTGCCAATAATGGGTAGGCCGGCCAATTCTTTTCTTTCTATGCGGGCAATAAAGAAGGCATAACCTACAAATAGCGCAACGCCTACTGCAGTTAGCACCCACACATTGTGGGTAACCCAAACCTGTGTAAGCTGCTGCACGCCATACAGCAGTATGGCAATGGTAAGGTAGGCCGTTAGTTTTTTCCAGGCATAGGGTATGCGATAGTGCTTTTGGCCCAACACGTAGCTGGCTATCAACATAAAAAAATAGCAAATGCAGGTGGCCCACGCACTGCCGTTGTAGCCAAAGTAGGGAATCCACCACAGGTTTAGCAGCACGGTTATTACCGCCCCGGCAATGGTAATCCAAGCACCGGTCCAATTTTTATTGGTGAGCTTGTACCACACACTAAGGTTGTAATACACGCCCAAAAACACGCTCCCCATGGCCAAAATGGGGATAATAGAAGTGCCCTCAGCGTACTCCGCGTAGTTTTTGCCATAGGCCAGCCGCGCAATCCAAGGCAAATTAAGCGCAATGCCTAGCCACATAAAACAGCACGCTATTACAAAAAACTTGGTAACCCTTGCGTAAGTGCGCTGGGCATTGGCCTGTGTGCTTTGCTTAAAAAAGAACGGCTCGGCAGCCATTTTAAACACTTGAATAAACATGGTAATCAGTACGGCTACCTTGTAGCTAGCACCAAAAATGCCCAATTGTCGCTTTTCCTCAAGCTCGGCCAGGTCCAACACCTTGCTGTACATCAGGCGGCTGAGCATTTCATTTATCATGCCGCCGAAACCCACTATCACCAATGGATAAGCGTACACCATGGTTTTCTTCCAAAGGCCCGGATCAAACCGCAGCCTAACGCTTTTCCACTGGCCAAACAACAGTAGAAAGGTAAGCGCACTGGCCACTGCATTGGCAATAATGTAATACCCCACGCCAATGTTGGGCCGGTACCACCACAGTAGGAGGCTTTGGGGGTTTTGGGCATACAGGGGCGGGCAAATAAGCAGATAATAAACCACAATTAAAATGGGCACTATCACGCTTATTACCCGTATGAGCGCATACTTACGCGGCTGTTCGGTTTGCCGCAGCTGTGCAAAAGGAAGCACGCTGAGCGTGTCGAAAAACAAAATATACACCATCCACTTAAAATACTCGGGATTTTGACCCAGCGATAAGGCCTGTGCCAATGGCGTGGTAAAATGCAACAACAGGGCACTGAACAGTAAAGTACTTAGTACAAGCGACCAAGTAAGGGTGTTGTAAAGGGTTTTGGTATCGCTTTGGGTTTGTGCAAACCGGAAGTAGGCGGTTTCAAGCCCATAAGTAAACAAAATGTTTAAAAAAGGAATGAGTGCATATACCTGTGTTATGTCGGCAGTGGAAACAGGTCCATACAAGCGAAAAAGAAAAATACTGAGCAAGTATCCCAAAAAACGGCTTGCAATGGTGGGTACACCATACCATAAAGTTTGCCCCGCAAGTTTTTTTACACTTCCCAAACGCTTTGTATTGAAGCGGTAAAATTAAGCAGGTCTTGCCCTTTGCGCTTGTACTTTGTGTGAAGCGGCAGTTGCAAAGCCAATAGGGCAAAGTATTTTTTGAAAAAAAAAGCATTTTAACAGGATAGCAAGCGGCATTTGATGAGGATGCTACTAACTTGCCAAACATTGTTAAAACTAAAAAATATCTATTAATGAAGAACCTCTTGTTGACCGTAGCAGTGTTAGCTGGCCTTGTTGCCGGCGCTCAAGTGAAAACTGTGGGCCAGGACATTGTTGAGTACAATGGTCAAAAATATCCTTGCCATGTGTATGAGTATGCCAATGCCAGTGGCTTAGTAGAAGATGCCATAAAAGAAAGAATGATGCGGGCGGGTAATAAAACCACCAAAGGCGCTCGCAATTGGTTGGTGTACAAAAACGTGTTGCTGCCGGGCATTACCGAAGCAGGCCTCTCAGACGTTTACATAAAGGTGGAGGAGCAGGGTAAAAAAGACAATGTAAAAAGCACCGTGTATCTCATTACCACTAAACCAAATGAAATTTCGGACGAACGGGTAAAAAAAGCCGACCGTAGCAACTCAGCCGTAAACATTGCCTTGCTACCAAGTGGGGTTCCATTTTTAACCAGTATGAACGAGCTGGTGAGCAGTAAGCAGTTTGATGCCGATTTGAAAGCGCAAGAGGATGCTGCCGCCAAAGAAGAAAAACGGCTGGTGGAGCTAAAAGATGACCAGCGCAAACTGGAAAAGCGCATAAAGGAATTGCAAGACGAACTTGCTGAAAATGCCAAAGCCCAAGAGCGGCAAGTACAGATTGTGGCCACCGAAAAGGCAAAAGCAGATGCCATGAAGGCCACCAAAAAAGCCCCGCTCCCTACGGCCAACTAGCACCGGTGTACTTGTATTCGTTTTTACTTGAAAGCCTGCTGAAATCGTTTTTTGAGCAGCATTTGGCTTGTTCAGAAGGTTTTGCAGCAGTCCCATTGTATTTGTAGCAACCGCAAAATGCCAACCCCTGCGGCAGCAGCGCTACTTTACCCACCGGGTGGATTGGGGCACCCGTATTTTTACCCCATAATTGCTTGAACCATGAAGCCCAACGCACCCCACAACATACGTTTGGTAACCGCTGCCAGTTTGTTTGACGGCCACGATGCAGCCATTAACATTATGCGGCGCATTTTGCAAAGCCATGGTGCCGAAATTATACACCTCGGCCACAACCGTAGCGCCAAAGACATTGTAGAAACCGCCATTGAAGAAGATGCGCATGGTATTGCCATAACCAGCTATCAGGGTGGACACGTGGAGTTTTTCAAGTATATTAAAGACTTGCTGGACGAAAGCGGCTGCGGACACATCAAGATTTTTGGGGGTGGCGGCGGCACCATTTTGCCCGAGGAAGCCGCGGAGTTACACCAGTATGGCATTTGTAGAATTTATAGCCCCGATGATGGCCGCACCATGGGGCTGGAGGGGATGATTACCCATCTTTTACAGCAATGCCGACCCGAGCCCGATGGCCCATTCTGGAAGGCAGAAGCCAGTTGGGACAATCTGGCCCCATTGGGCGAGCACAAAGACATTAGAAGAATTGCCCGGGCCATTACCCATGCCGAGCTGGGTAACCCCAGTATGCCGCAAAGCTTGCCTGCTCGCACTGCGCCCGTGCTGGGCATTACTGGCACTGGCGGGGCAGGTAAATCGTCGGTTACCGACGAAATTGTGCGCCGGTTTTTAAATAGCTTTTTAGATAAAACCGTGGCCGTAGTTTCCGTGGACCCATCTAAAAAGAAAACGGGCGGTGCCTTGCTGGGCGATCGCATTCGCATGAACAGCATTAGCCACCCACGGGCCTATATGCGCAGCCTAGCCACCCGGCTGGACAATACAGCACTTAGCGGCCATGTGCAAGAAGCTTTGGACATTTGCAAAGCGGCAGGTTTTGACTTGGTAATTTTAGAAAGCGCTGGCGTAGGCCAAAGCGACGCCAGCATACTCGACCACTGCGATTTGAGCTTGTACATAATGACCCCCGAATTTGGCGCGGCCTCGCAACTGGAAAAAATAAACATGCTGGACTATGCCGATGTGGTGGCCATAAACAAGTACGACAAAGCAGGATCGGCCGATGCAGTGGCCGATGTGTGCAAGCAATACAAACGCAGCCGCAATTTGTGGACTGCCGCCAACCACGAACTGCCTGTGGTGGGCACCATGGCCAGCAAGTTTAACGATGAGGGCATAAATCATTTGTTTGATTTGCTTTTGGAAAAGCTGGCCAGCAAGTGCCAGGCACATTTTGGGCGGTATGCTTTTGGCAGCACGGCAAAAGTGAGCCAAGCCATTATACCGCCAAAACGCACCCGGTACCTTAGCGAGATTGCAGATACGGTGCGCCAATACAATAGCATGGTAACCCAACAGGCGGAAGTTGCATCGAAAATGTACCAGTTAGATGGTGCCATCAAAATATGCCAAACCCCACAACAGCATGACTAGTACCGCCCAATACCTGCGATGGATAAAGCAATTAAAGCAACACATAGCCGATAAAAAACTACAAACGGCATTGCAGGTTAATACGGGTATGCTAATTACCTATTGGTATCTTGGGCAGCAAATTTTCGATAAAATAGACCGGCAGGGTTGGGGTGCAAAAGTAGTAGAGCAACTCAGCGCCGATTTGCAAAATGCATTTCCCGACAAACAGGGTTTTTCGGTAAGAAGTCTATTGTACATGAAGCAATTTGCAATAGCTTACCCCGAATTACTAATTACGCAGCAGCCTGCTGCGCAATTACAAGATATCTCACAAAACACATTTACGCAGCAACCTGCTGCGCAATTTGGAAAAATTAAATATTATGTGTCAAATGCTTTGCTGGTAAGCATTCCATGGGGTCATCATCAATTGCTATTGGATAAACTACCAGATAATGAAGCGCGCTTTTGGTATATGGAAAAATGCCTCCAAAATAATTGGAGTCGCACTGTTTTACAATATCAATTGGATACCGATTTATTTGCACGATTGGTTGTAAAAAAGAAGTCGAATAATTTTGATAGAACCTTGCCAAAGCCACAAGGCGAACTGGCTATGGAAATTTTTAAAGACCCCTACAAATTCAGTTTTTTACAGCTGGGAAACAAAGTGTCGGAGCTGGAGTTAGAGCAATCTTTAATCCATCACATTCAGGAATTTTTGATTGAATTGGGTGCAGGGTTTGCATGTATTGGACGACAGGTAAAACTAAAGGCGAGACGAAAGGAGTACTTTGCCGACCTGTTATTTTATCATATTTATTTGCGCTGTTTCATTGTAATTGATTTGAAAGCCGATGAGTTTGAAATGGAACACGCCGGTAAAATGAACGGATACCTAAACATGGTAAGCAAACAATATAAACAAGCGCAAGACAACCCTACAATAGGCATTATTTTATGTGGCAAAAAAGATGATATTGAGGTGGACTTTGCCCTGCAGGGTGTACAACAACGCATTTGGCGTAAGCCAGTATCATTAAGTAAAAGTATTACCCAAGCCTTATCGCAATCAAATACCCGATGCCAAGCATTTGCAGGCTGAAGTAAAAAAAAATATTCGCAAAGCCAAGCAGCAAAGCAAGCCTAAAAATTAACTGTTTACCATGGATATTTCGCTTATTTTACAAAAACACTACAATCAACTGCGTCAGCAGCTGAGCCCGCAAAATGCAGCTTTACTACAGCAATGGGAAACATTGAAGGAGCAATATAGTGGCGCCGATTTGGCATACACGGTGCGCAACAAAACCATTAGCCAGCCCTTAACCACTACCAGCCTTAGTGGAACCAAGATACCTAAAGTGGTGCTGCCTCAGTACGCCGATTGGGGCGATGTGCTGCGGTGGCAACTACAGGAGAATGTACCCGGTGAGTTTCCTTACACGGCGGGTGTGTTTCCGCTAAAGCGTGATGGCGAAGACCCCACGCGGATGTTTGCGGGTGAGGGCGGCCCCGAGCGCACCAACCGTCGCTTTCACTACGTAAGCCACGGGCAACCCGCCATTAGACTAAGTACAGCTTTCGATAGTGTGACCCTGTACGGGGAAGACCCGGCCCTGCGCCCCGATATTTTTGGCAAAGTGGGCAACAGCGGGGTTAGCATTGCCACCATTGACGATGCCAAAAAACTATACAGCGGCTTCGACCTTTGTGCACCCAACACCAGTGTAAGCATGACCATAAATGGACCGGCACCCATGTTGCTGGCGTTTTTTATGAATGCCGCCATTGATCAGGAGTGCGAAAAATGGATAAGCCAGCACGAACAATGGCCACGCGTGGAGGAATACGCCCAGGCAAAGTTTGAACGCCTACCCAAACCTGCCTACCACAACCCCTTGGTGCCTGAAACGCTACCCCCCGGCCACAGCGGCTTAGGCCTGCGGCTGCTGGGGCTAAGTGGTGCCGAAGTGCTACCACCCGAGGCCTACGCCAAGTGTAGGCAAACCGCTTTGCAGCAGGTGCGTGGCACTGTGCAAGCCGATATTCTAAAAGAAGACCAGGCACAAAACACCTGCATTTTTAGCACCGAGTTTGCGCTAAAATTAATGGGCGATGTGCAGGAGTTTTTTATAGCCGAAAAGGTACAAAACTTTTATAGCGTAAGCATTAGCGGCTATCACATAGCCGAAGCCGGTGCCAACCCCATAACCCAGCTGGCATTTACCCTAGCCAATGGCTTCACGTTTGTGGAGTACTACCTGAGCCGTGGCATGCATATTGATGATTTTGCACCTAACCTCAGTTTCTTTTTTAGCAACGGTATGGACCCCGAATACAGTGTGATTGGCCGTGTGGCCCGCCGCATTTGGGCAAAAGCCATGAAGTACAAATACAACGCCAACGAGCGAAGCCAAAAACTAAAATACCACATACAAACAAGTGGCCGAAGCCTGCATGCACAAGAAATTGACTTTAACGATATACGCACCACGCTGCAAGCGCTTTATGCCATTTACGACAACTGCAATAGCCTGCATACCAACGCCTACGACGAAGCCATAACCACGCCCACCGAAGAAAGTGTGCGCCGCGCCATGGCCATTCAACTCATCATAAACCGAGAGTTGGGCAGCGCCAAGACCGAGAATTTTATGCAAGGCAGCTTTGCATTGGAGCAAATGACCGAATTGGTAGAAGAAGCAGTGATGATAGAATTTGACCGGCTAAACGAGCGGGGCGGCGTACTTGGGGCCATGGAGCGCATGTACCAGCGCAATAAAATTCAGGAAGAAAGCATGCACTACGAAACCCAAAAGCACACCGGCGAGCTGCCGTTAATAGGTGTAAACACATTTTTAAGCAAAAGTGGTAGCCCCACCATATTGCCGGGCGAAGTTATACGCAGCAATACAGAAGAGAAAGCACAGCAGATTGCCAACCTAGAGGCTTTTTGGGAGCGTAATGCGCTGCAAAGCCAAGAGAGCCTTGACCGGCTGAGGCAGGTGGCCATTGCCAATGGCAATATTTTTGCCGAGCTGATGCATACTGTGCAACACTGCTCGCTGGGGCAAATAACCACTGCCCTTTACGAAGTGGGTGGCCAATACCGACGCAACATGTAGCCATTCGCGTATTAAAGGCACATTCTTAACCATCAACCTTAGCAACCATGCTTACCCTGCAAAACGAACAACTGATGGCTACCATTAGCCCCAAAGGCGCCGAGCTGCAGCAGCTGATACACCGCGGCAATGGCATTAATTATATGTGGGGTGGCGGTGCCCAATGGCCAAAACACAGCCCGGTACTGTTTCCTATTGTGGGGGCATTAAAGCAAGGTACTTATCAGTTTGGGGGCAACACCTACCACCTGCCCCGCCATGGCTTTGCCCGCGATGCCATGTTTGTAGCGCACCAATCCAGCGCCACCCAGGTGGTGTTTACCTTGCAGGAAAATGCCGAAAGCCTTGCTGTATATCCGTTTCAATTTCAGTTATCCATTGGCTACCAGCTTAATGGTGCCACACTAAGCTGCACCTATGGCGTGCACAACCCGCACAGCCACCATACCTTGTGGTTTTCTTTGGGGGCGCACCCGGCATTTGCGGTGCCGCTGCTGGCTGGGCAATCGTACAGCGACTACTACTTGCAGTTTAACCATCCTGAGCCCCTACTGCGGCACAAACTGGTTGATGGACTTATAGGCCACCAAACCGAGGAGATACCGGCCCCCGAAGGTAGGCTTAGCCTTAGCCCCAGTCATTTTTATGAAGATGCCGTGGTGCTTAAACACCTTAAAAGCAACCACGTAACCTTAGCCAGCCAGCATGATGGGCATGGCCTACATTTTAGTTTTCCCAACTTCCCATATTTTGGCATTTGGGCAGCTAAAGACGCCCCATTTGTATGCCTCGAGCCGTGGTGCGGCATTGCCGATGGGGTAAATCATGAACAAGATTTTACCCAAAAAGAAGGCATGGAAGCACTGCCGCCTTTACAGCATTGGGAGCGGCAATGGCAAGTAACCTGTTTTTGAACCGCTTGGCGCAGCCGCATTTAGTAGTAAAGATTAATAACCACGTTGTTTGCAAAGCCCTTGTGGGGCTGACGGCTAACGCCTACCAGCGTAAATTTAGGGTTAAGCAGTGCACGCCGATGGCCCAAGTCGGGTACATTCCTATCAACCAATTGGCTTACCAGTGCGCCCAGCGGCGTGCTGGGGCCATAATGGATGCACTCAGATAGAAAATGCATTTTGTTTTCACAGTCTTTGGTAAGGCGCTCGTGCCCCAAATAGCCATTTTTACCGCTGGTAGTGGCGTGGCACTTTGCACTTACCCAGCACAGCGAGTCGGGCTGCAAAATGCCCAGCGGCTGAAGCACTGCTAGCTCACGCAGCAAACTTTTGTATTCATTGGCTTGCCTTAAATCAGGGTCGCTGCTATCGGGGTAGGATTGCAATACCGTTTTGGCAAACAGCGGTGGGTTCATGCGCACCAGGTTTAGCAAATACACAAATTCCATTTCCCATGCACTGTGGAAGCGGCTGTTTGCCGACGTGTTGGCAGCAGCATACTTGGGTGCTTCCCAGGCATTACTCCATTTTATAAGCGGGTTTTTTGTGTTGGCCGTTGCCCCATAGGGTTGGGAGAGACAAAAGCACAGACCAATGGCGAGTTTAAGGCGAATATTCATGGCGAAAAAACGCATGGGGCACACCCATCGGTATTTAGTGGCGGTAAAAAGTATTGTTAAACGCGCCGCTGGCCCCTTTAAAATTACCAGTCATCAATTTCGATAAAAAAAGAATTTAGTGCAAAATGGCCTGAAACCCTTGTAAACATTAGCTACTACAGGTTAGCTTGGTATTGCCACAGGCCCTGTACTAAAAATAATTTGGTACTATATGTTGCACAGTACCGATGAATGCCTATATCTTTGTGTTGTCAAGGGGCCAAGTGCTGTCATTCAGCCAGCGTGTCTTTGCCACTTGCACACCCACACATGTCATTGTTTCGAGTTTTTCCCCCATCCATAAAACCAGTCTCTACGGCCGTGGAGACACAATAAAAAGAAATATGAATATTGAAAATACAGCCAGCCAAATGCGAAAAGGGGTACTGGAGTTTTGTGTGCTCAGCGTAATACGCCAGGGCGAAGCGTACCCCAGTGATATTATTGAAGCCATGAAAGCAGCCAACTTTCAATTGTTGGAGGGCACCCTGTACCCACTGCTAACCCGATTGAAAAACTCCGGTATGGTTACCTACCGCTGGGTTGAAAGTAGCAGCGGGCCACCCCGAAAATATTTTAACCTAACCGACAGCGGCCTACAGTTCTATCAGGAACTGGAAAGCACCTGGACCGAAATGGTAAATGCGGTAGGCACAGTTACCGCCCATCGGCCACCCGATAGTGCCACTTTAACCTGATAAACAGGGATGCTAAGCCCCACAAAAAACCAATACCCACCCACACAACCTAAACAAAAACTACAACCACCACAACCGATTAATAATGAAAAAGGTTATCAACATCAACTTTCAAGGCCGGGTAATACCGATAGAGGAAACTGCCTGCGACCTGTTGCAAAACTATACCAACAGTTTGCGCAACTATTTTGCCAATGAGGAAGGCAAAGACGAAATAATCAACGACATTGAAAATAGGATTGCCGAGCTTTTTTCGGAAATGCTTAAAAAAGGCACGGCCTGTATAACCGATGCCGATGTGCAGCGTGTAATACAAAGCATGGGACGCCCCGAAGATTTTGATGATGCCGACAACAACACGGGTGGCCAGCAGCAGAAAAGCAGCAGTGGCTCGGCCCAAGCCGAAGCAAGCTACGCCAGCAATACCAGCGGTGCTAGAAAAAGACTGTATCGTGATGATGAGGACAGACTGTTGGGCGGTGTGGCCAGTGGCCTTGCCAATTACCTCAATCTGGACCCGGCCATTATTAGAATTATATTTGCGCTGCTGGTTATTTTAGGAGGTAGCGGGTTTGTAATTTACATCATCCTATGGGTGGTGCTGCCCAGTCGCAGCTTACAAACCAATATTCGCAAGCGTTTGTATCGCGATGCCGATGATGCCGTGATAGCCGGCGTGGCGGGTGGTTTGGCCAAGTATTTCGACATTAGCCCAGCCATACCACGCATCATTTTTGCCGCACCATTCATTTTTGGCATCATTACCAGCATTGGGCGCAATTTGTTCGACCAAGGTTTTGTGGTAGTAGGCGGCTCGGGCGGTGGCACTTTTATACTGGCTTACATTATACTTTGGTTGGTGCTGCCCGAAGCAAAAACCACGGCCGAAAAACTGGAAATGAAGGGTGAAAAAGTGGACCTTAACAGCATTAGAAATACTGTAATGGAAGACTTACAAGGCATGAAAGGCCGGGCCGAAAAAGTAGGCGAGGAGCTAAAAGTAGGTGCCGAGCGGTTTTCTGAAGAAGCCAAAGCTGCCTGGGAAAGTAAGGGGAAACCATTTGTGGCCGAAACCGCACAGGCCGCCCGGCGCAACAGCCGCGGCCTAGGCAATGCCATTGCACTGCTGGTAAAAGCATTTATATTTTTTATTGGCGCAGCCATAGCATTAGCATTGTTTGTGGGCCTCATTTCTATTTTGGGTACCGGCGTGGGCTTTATGCCGCTCAAAGATTTTTTGCTGGAAAGCCGAACACAGCAGTTTTTAGCCTGGGGCACCATTCTGCTTTTTGTGGCAGTGCCTGTGGTAGCCTTTATTGTGTGGCTCATACGCCGATTTATGCGTGTTAAATCGGGCAATAAGATTATTGGCTTCTCATTTGGCGCCCTTTGGACCGTGGGTTGGGTGTTTGTAACCTTTTTTGTTGCCAGCATTAGCCGCAGCTTTAGCAGCCAAGTGGGCAAGCGCGAAGATGTAGCCATGCTACAGCCCAACACTAATAAACTGCTGGTGAAGGTATCTGATAAATTTGTGACGCACTACGATGGTTGGTTCGAGCTGGATGGTGTACTATCGGCCGATGCCGACTCGCTTTACCTTAACACCGTAAGGGTAAATGTGGTAAAAAGTAGCGACAACTTCTACCGTGTACACCTGGTAAAAATGAGCAAGGGCAGCAACCGCAGCAGTGCCGAAATGCGGGCCAATAAAATTAGTTTTCCCGTGGACATCAGCAATGGCGTGCTTACCATTCCAGATGCTTTTTCGGTAGGCAAATCGGAAAAATGGCGCAATCAAAAAGTATTGATAATTATTGAAGTACCGGTGGGTAAGCAAATTAGGCTAGACGACCGGGTTAACGATTACGAGTATTTCAATATTGATTTTGGCCGCCGCCGCAATTGGCGCATAGACTGGGACCGCAACTGGGAAGATGGTTCGTATTGGATAGCCGACCGCGACCTGCTGATGACGGAAGACGAAGGCTTGCAGTGGGACGACCCCAACCGCATAAAGAAAGATGATGGTGAACCCCCAGCCAACTCCGCCAACACCGACACCACCAACACACCCCTGCAACCCGCCCAACCTACCATACCCGATAGTAGCAAGCGCGACCCCTACCGCTACTCCCCCACCACCAACCCCACCACTTACCAGCACCAAAACCGCTCCGGTACCAGCTTCAGCCAGGCCTTCAGCAACGATGACGAATATGCCGAAGCAACCACCACCCGCAAACTAAGCCTCCCATCGGCCAAACTGCTGGCCAACCCGCTCAGTATTTTTCATATTCGATGATATAAACACCATGCACAGCGGTGCCAACCGCACCGTTTTGTTTAGGTAAAAGCCCTGCCCATTGTGGTGGGGCTTTTTTGTGTACAATGCCGGGTTCAACCTTGCCTTTTGTAGCGGGCTTTGCGCGGCTTTATGTCTAGCTTTGGTTGGCAGCGCCAAAAGCCTGATGGAGTGCAATTAATTATTGCAAAATCTTGCCGCATCTCCAGTTTGCTTTTCACCAACCAAACCAAAACTTAACCTCCATCACCGTTGGCATTAGCACAAGTGTTACAATCTGCATAGCACAAGTGCTAACTTCCCGTTTTATTTGATGACGCGTTTAAAATGGGCATATCATGAATCAGCCATTACTACCTGCTACGCTATGGCAGCTGCTTAACAGCAGGCCGCAGCCATTGTGTAATAACGCAACAGAATACCTTGCACAGCACTTAATGCACAAAGCATTGCCCGCCAAAACCATTTTACAGAAAACCGGGCAGGTGGCCACGCACATCTATTTTATTGAGACTGGCCTGCTGCATGCTACGCAGCTGATAAATGGCAAAGCGCAAACCATTTGGTTTATGCAGCAGGGGCAGGTAGCCATTGCCATAGAAAGTTTTTTTACCCAGCAGCCCGCCTACCATACCATTGAGGCCATTGAGCCCTGCGAGCTATACTACATTACCCACGCCCAGTATGAGGCACTCTGCACCGCGTCGCCCAGCTTTTGCAACACTGCCCGAAAGCTTACCGAGGCATACTACTGCTTGGCCGAGCACCGCAACCGCCTTATGCGTACCGGCACGCCCGAGCAACGGCTAAAAGCCCTAGAAGCCGAAATAGACGATATTAGTCTGCGCAGCCCACTTAAGCACATTGCCAGCTATCTTAGCATAGCACAGGCCACACTTAGCCGGGTGCGTGGCAAGCGGGCCGCGATTATTTGATTGAGGTCAAAAAAAGGGGGCGAGAAACATGCCACATTGCACCCATGAAAACAAATACAATTTTTTTAGTAGCCGTAGTGGCTGCATGTGTGGTAAGCTGTAGCAAACAGATACCTAATGGACCCATCGGCAAAAGCGGCCAGGTGCCTTCTGTGGCTGAGGCAC
>RDXD01000010.1 GCA_004292575.1 Bacteroidota bacterium | reverse complement strand
CAGGAGGCGCTTTTTTGTATTGGGGGCAGATGGCACTTTGGAATGAGGTGCGTTTAGTGCCTAAGTTTTCATTTTTTCCTACTCCTTTTGCCGAACAGCGTCCTGAGTTGTTGGGTAAAAATATTTCGCAGCAATGGCTCAAAGATTACAACGGGCAAACGTATTGGCTTTCGGTGGATATAGATAAGTTTTTGCCTGAAAAAAAACGCATCAAACAAGCCTTACCCAACTGCCAAATAGAGTTTTGAAGTATCTCCCTTGTCGTTTTTTGTTAAAAAACCACTATCTTTGCGCTTTCTTAGATTTGGGTAGGCAAGCCCGTTAGCCTGTTTACCCGTTCCCCTGTTTTCCCCAATGATGACCGCTAACGAAATTCGCCAACAATTCCTCGATTTCTTCCGCCAAAAAGGACATACTATAGTTCCCTCCGCGCCCCTTGTTCTCAAGAATGACCCGACTTTGATGTTCGCCAATTCGGGCATGGTGCAGTTCAAAGACTTTTTCTTAGGCACAAAAACGCCTACCGCGCCTCGCATAGCCGATACGCAAAAGTGCCTCCGCGTTACAGGCAAGCACAATGACCTCGAAGACGTGGGACACGACACCTATCACCACACGCTTTTTGAGATGTTGGGCAACTGGTCTTTTGGCGATTATTTCAAGAAAGAAGCCATCGATTGGTCGTGGGAATTGCTCACAAAAGTATATGGCTTGCCTACAGACCGCCTTTATGCTACCGTATTTGGAGGCGACAAGGGCGAAAATTTAGACCCTGATTTGGAGGCTCTCGAACTTTGGAAACAATACTTGCCTGAAAGCCAAATTTTGTACGGCAATAAAAAAGATAACTTTTGGGAAATGGGCGCAACAGGTCCTTGCGGTCCTTGCTCCGAAATTCATATAGACCTTCGCCCACAAAGCGAAATAGACAAACTCGCGGGGCGCGAACTCGTGAATCAAGACAATCCACTCGTGATTGAGATTTGGAACAATGTATTTATGCAGTTTGAGCGTCAATGGGACGAGTCGAAAGGTGGTGAAAAAGCCTTGCAAGAATTTGAAAGAGCTTACAAAGGTGATGACCTCAAAAAAGCTAAATCACAAAAACATATTGAAGTTACAAAATTAGTAACCTTGCCTGCCCAACACGTAGATACAGGTATGGGCTTCGAAAGGCTTTGTATGGCTATTCAGGGCAAAACTTCCAACTATGATACTGATATTTTCCAGCCACTTATTCAGCATACAGCAGGCAAGGCAAATGTCGTGTATGGCAAAGACAACAAAACAGACATTGCGCTTCGAGTGATTGCTGACCATATTCGCGCTATTGCCTTCACGATTGCAGATGGACAAATGCCCTCCAATGTAAAAGCAGGTTATGTTATCAGACGTATTTTGAGGCGTGCAGTGCGTTATG
>RDXD01000166.1 GCA_004292575.1 Bacteroidota bacterium | reverse complement strand
TTTAATAGATGCTACCGATATTTTTAGCACCATTGCAGAGGTAGCAGGTGTTAGTGTAAACCGAATTAACGACAGCAGAAGTTTTAAATCGTTATTTACAAATAGTAGCACCATTAGAAAATATCAATACTCAGAAATAAAAGATGGCGCTGATGACATGTGGGCAATAAGTAACGGCACATACAAGCTTATTGTAAACGCAACAGGTGCTAATCAGTTGTATTTTTTAGCGTCTGATCCTTACGAAGCAAATAACTTACTTAATGCAACTTTAACATCAGCACAAACTGCTGCCAGAAATGAATTAGAAGCAGAGTTGAGAATTATTCGCCAATAAACAACCGTTAAACTATCCTTTTTGTCAGATGGCGTTGGGTATGGTTTTACGTAATCAGGATAGACGATAGGCACCGCCAACAGTCGAGCAGGCCACTGGATTTCTGCAACGGCTCCTCGCGCCTGCCCGCAGGTTCAGGCGAGAAGCCGTTCGTAACAGTCTCGCGCCTTACGGCACTTCATGTGTCATAGCGGTCAAAAAACGTTCTACTTTCCGGCGACTTTTTCATCCCTCGCGGTTGATACAAAACATGCTCGTCCCGGGTATAATTATATGCTCCTGCCAACTTTCGAGGGCTGTACACACAACTATGTATACATACGCCCGTGGGTGAGTTTCATAAGGCATATCCTCTCAAACTTATAAGGTCTTTTCGAGCGTTTCCTGTTTATTTAGCCATCAAAATAGACCTAATAGGTTCGCGTAAAGCGTCCAAAATCGATAAGGTCTTTTCGGGATTTCGCAATTATTTAGCCATCAAAATAGACCTTATAGGTTTGTGTAAAGCGCCTAAAATCGATAAGGTCTTATCGGGAGTTCGCAATTATTTAGCCATCAAAATAGACCTTATAGGTTGGGGTAAAGTCTCCAAAATCGACAAGGTCTTTTCGGGAGTTGGCAAGCACTTAGCCATCAAAATAGACCTTATAGGTTTGCGTAAAGCGTCCAAAATCGATAAGGTCTTTTCAGGAGTTCGCAATCATTTAGCCATTCAAATAGACCTTATAGGTTTGCGTAAAGCGTCCAAAACCGATAAGGTCTTTTCAGGAGTTTGCAATCATTTAGCCATCAAAATAGACCTTACAGGTTTGGGTAAAGGCTCCAAAATCGATAAGGTCTTTTCGGGAGTTAGCAATCATTTAGCCATTCAAATAGACCTTATAGGTTTGCGTAAAGCGTCCAAAACCGATAAGGTCTTTTCGGGAGTTCGCAATTATTTAGCCATCAAAATAGACCTTATAGGTTTGCGTAAAGCACCTAAAATCGATAAGGTCTTTTCGGGTGTTCGCAATCACTTAGCCATTCAAATAGACCTTATAGGTTTGCGTAAAGCGCCTAAAATCGATAAGGTCTTTTCGGGAGTTCGCAATTATTTAGCCCTCAAAATAGACCTTATAGGTTTGGGCCGTTAAGCAACAGCAATAAGCAACACGGGCGCGCTGCAAAATCGGCGCCAGACTAAACCATTAATCTTATTTTGACTTGGCCCAAAAAAACCGGCCCCAAACTGTGTTAGCGGGGCCGGCTGTTCAAGTTATCTGCACCAATATTAACCAGTGCTACTTTCCTGTTACGAGTTTAGCCTTCTTATCCACAGCAGCCACAGGTTCTGGCGCGCCCAATGGCCGGCTCTTGCCAAAGTCCACCAAAATGGGTGCGGCCACAAATATGGACGAGTATGTGCCGGTGATTACGCCAATCAACATGGCAAAAGCAAAGCCGCGGGTTACCTCGCCACCCACAATAAAGAGAATGAGGATAGTTAGAAACACGGTAAGCGACGTCATGATGGTACGGCTTAGCGTATCGTTAATGCTTTTATTAATGATGGTGCCACGGTCGGCATTGGGCATAAGACCGCTGTTTTCGCGAATCCGGTCGAATACAATGATGGTATCGTTCATGCTAAAGCCAATCACCGTAAGCACAGCGGCTATAAAGTGCTGGTCTATTTCGAGCGGGAACGGCACCACCTTGCGCAAGAAGCTGAATACAGCCAGTGTTACCAACACATCGTGCAATAGCGCCACAATGGTACCAAGGCTGTAACGCCAATCGCGGAAGCGAATAAAAATGTATGCTACAATAATGAGCATGCTAAACAAGGTAGCATAAATGGCCCCACGGCGCAGGTCTTCGCTAATGGTAGGCAATACTTTTTGCGATCCCACTTTGTAAGCATTGTCGAAATCTTCGTAGCTAAGCCCGGCAGGCAGGTGTTTTTGCAAACCGCTGTATAGTGCCCGCTCTACCACACTATCTGCATTGCTTTCTTCAATTTTGTAGGCGGTAGTAATATCGAGTTGGTTGTTGCTTCCAATGGTTTTTACAACGGGGTACTCTGCAAAAACCTTTTGTAGGTCGTTGCGCACCTCATCAGGCTTCACGGGTTTGTCGAAGCGAATGGTATAGCTGTAGCCACCGCTGAATTCTACGCCCTTGTCAAAGCCATAAAACAACGACGCCACACCCAGCACCAGCACACCAATACTGATGGCATAAGCCACTTTTCTAAATTCGATAAACTTATACTTGGCGTGCTTAAATATGCGGCGACTGGCACCCGTAAAATACTCCAGATGGCGACTCTTGCTGGTAAACCAATCGGTTAGCGTACGGCTAATGAGGATGCCACAAAACAGGTTAAGCACAATACCCCACATTTGTACGTAGGCAAAACCACGCACTGGCCCTAAGCCAAAATAGTACAAAATGGCAGCGGTTAAAAATGTGGTAACGTGTGCATCTAGCACGGGTGCAAGCGATCGCTTGTAGCCATTGGCCACCGCCGTAGGATAGTTTCGGCCTGCGGTAAGTTCTTCTTTTATGCGCTCAAACACAATTACGTTGGTATCCACTGCCATACCAATGGTAAGCACCAAACCAGCAATGCCCGCCGCAGTAAACGTGGCGCCAAAGGCAGTTAATATACTGATGGTAAACAGCAGATTGAGGATGAGCGAGATGTTGGCAACCCAACCGGCGTTGTTGTAGTAGGCCAGCATCAACACAAAAATCAGCACAAAACTGATGGTGAAAGCCATGGTACCACCGCTAACGGCTTCGGCACCCAAAGTGGGGCCTACCACTTGCTCCTGCACTATTTTGGCCGGAGCGGGAAGTTTGCCACTTTTCAGCATCTCAGCCATATCCTGTGCCTCTTTTACCTCGTAGCTGCCCGTAATTACCGAGCTTCCGTTGGGTATAACACCATTAACTGTGGGGGCGGTATATACAAAATCATCAAGCACAATGGCAATGCCCTTGCCCACGTTGGCCTCGGTCATTTTGGCCCAAATTTTTGCGCCCTGGTTGTCCATACCCATATTGATGGACACCTTACCCCGCTCGTCAAAATCCTGACGGGCATCGTTTACGCGGTCGCCTTCCAACTTGCTCCGGCTACCATCCACGGTTTTTAATGCATATAAAGCATAAATACCATTGGTGCGCTCATCGTTGCCGCCAGAGTAACCAAAGGCAAACTTCAAATTTTGCGGAAACTGACTGGCAACCAACGGATTGCGCAAATATTCGCCTAATACGGCGGTATCTTTTGCTGCCACAATGCCCAATGCCGATCTAAACAGGGGTCGTCCGGTGGTGGGGTCTTGCTCGGGCTGAAAAATTTGCATCAAAGCGCGGATGGGCGCCTCTTTGGCAGCAGCAGCCATCGAAGTGTCTTTTTTTGCTGCACCTGGCGAATCGGCTTTTGCCACGCCATTAGCAGTGGTATCAGCCTTGTTAACAGTGGTATCTTTTACCGCGGACTTTGTGCCATTAAGTGAAGCGGCCAGTGCTTTTTCGCCAGCCAGCAGGCTTTGGCCAATTTCGTTAATGTCGTACAGCTCAAAAAATTGCAGGTTGGCGGTGCTTTGCAAGTACTTGCGCACCCTTTCGCGGTCAGTTAGACCAGCCAGCTCTACAGTTATAATTTTTTTGTTTTTATCGGGGTTAATGGTGGGACTGGCCACACCAAATCGGTCAATACGCTTGCGGAGGATGTTTGACGTGTTTTCGAAAGCGGCATCAGCTTCTTTTCTAATGTAGCTTATAACCGCATCGTCGCTGCTTTCCACGGTAATGCGCTTGTTGCTATTGGCTAGAAACAGCGGTGCCAATTTGGAACCTGGTGCTGCGGTCCGGTAGTTGGCCACAAATAGGTCAATCAGGTCTTTACCGCCCGTGTTTTTTTCAGCTACAGCTTTGGTAAGGGCTTGGGTAAAAGCCTTGTCTTTGCTATAGGCACTTAAGCTGCGCAGCAAGTCGGCCATGCCCACCTCCAAGGTTACGTTCATGCCACCTTGCAGATCGAGGCCCAATTTGGCCTCCTGATCTTTGGCAAACTTATAATCTTGGCCAAACCAAGTAATGGTCTGCTTGGCAGTGCTGTCTAGCAGGCGTTGATTACGAATGCGGATGGCCTCTTTCAAGGTATCTTCGTACAGGCCACGCGCTTCCGCATTGGTCGGGTATTTGGCGGCTGCCGCTGGCATGCCTGCCTTTACCTGACGCTCAGCCTTGGCCAGCATTTTGGCTTCGTGGCTTTTTACAAACCAACTGAACGACAACTGGTAGAAGCTAAAAATTATCATCAGGGCGGCAAATACCCGCACCATTCCTTTCATTTGCATACGTACAGAATTATCGAAATTTTAAATTTTGGCCTGCAAATGTAGGGGAAATGGCTTCGGCAGGCCCGCCGTTTTTTTGATTGGGGCTGCACAGCATTACAATTATGCGTATTGGGCAGTTGAAATGGCCAACAGCGCCCAAAAATTGCGCCACTCGCGGCAAAGTTTTATGTTTGGCAGGCAAATGTGCATCAACCATTGGCCATTTGCTTCCACTACCCATGCGCTATTGCTTTAACACCAACCCGGTTGCCCGCCAAAACATCGTTTTATATACAGCGCTGATGGCTGCGTTATGCCTGTGTGGCAACATAGCTTTAGCGCAAAAGCCCAACAAGCCCATGAAACGTGTAAACCCCGGTACCCTGCTGAAGCAAACCAACCCCACCAACAGTCCGCTGCTCACCACCCTGCTGCAGGCCAATCCACAGGCGTTTAAACCGGTATTGGACAATATGGGGCAAAACAAGCTGCAAATTATTTACACCCAAATAAACCGCACGGCTAAGGGTACGCCTGTTTTTACCCACCATTATTTTAACCTAAGCCCACAGTACTTTTACCCTGCCAGCACTGTAAAGCTGCCCGCCGCCGTGGTGGCTTTAGAAAAACTGAACAACCTGCGGGTAAATGGCTTGAATAAGTTTACCACCATGCTTACCGATAGCCTGCGTGCAAACGAGTTGCCGGTGCTAAACGACCCCACAGCCGATAGTGGTAAACCCTGCATTGCGCACTACATCAAGAAAATATTGCTGGTAAGCGATAATGATGCCTACAATCGCCTCTACGAGTTTGTGGGTCAGCAGCCTTTAAACGAGCGGCTACAGCAGCTGGGTTTTAAAGATGCACAACTGCTCCACCGCCTCAGCATTAGCCTTACCGAAGCCCAAAACCGCCATACCAATGCAGTTAGATTTACCGATAGCCTTGGCAACACCGTGTACTCCCAACCCGCCCAAGTAAGCCAGTTGCGCTATGCCAGCCGCCACGATTTGGTGGGCAAGGGCTACATGCGTGGTGGCAGTTTTTATGCCGGTGAAACATTGGTGGATACGCCCATGAATTTTAGCCAAAAAAACAAATGGCCATTGCAATACCACCATCAGTTGGTACAGTGGATTATGTTTCCCGAAAGCCAGCCAAAAGGCAGCCGCCTAAATCTTACCCCTGATGATTACGCTTTTTTGCAAACTTACATGGGCATGCTTCCAGCGGAAAGTAGTTCGCCCAGCTACGACAGTACCAACTACTGGCCCACTTATGTAAAGTTTTTGCTGATGGGTAGCCAGAAAGGGGCTTGGCCCAATAGCAATCTTAAAATTTACAACAAGGTAGGCGATGCCTATGGATTTCTTATTGACGCTGCCTATATTGAGAACAAAGCCGACAAAGTGTCCTTTATGCTAAGTGCCATGCTCTACTGCAACGCCGACGAAATTTTGAATGATGACAAGTACGATTACGACACCGTGGGGCTGCCTTTTATGAAGCAGTTGGGCCAAGTATTGTATGATTATGAGTTAGCCGGGCGCAAAAAGGCAAATTAGTGCCCCGTATAAAATCTGTTTGGCCGAATGAAACCCGCCGCCTTAACGGCCTGTATCAAAACCTAGCCATTCGTATTTGCTATTCGT
>RDXD01000009.1 GCA_004292575.1 Bacteroidota bacterium | reverse complement strand
GATACTCATCATACAGCAAGTAGCGGTCTATGGTGCCTTTGGGCGTGATTTCGATGATGCGATTGGCTACAGTTTGGATAAATTCGCGGTCATGCGAAGTGAATAAAACTGTGCCTTTGTAATCTTTCAAAGAGTTGTTGAAGGCAATGATGGACTCAAGGTCAAGGTGACTTGTAGGCTCATCAAGCATCAGTACATTGGCATTGGTAAGCATCATGCGCGAAATCATACAGCGCATTTTTTCGCCCCCCGAAAGTACATTGCATTGCTTCAAAGGTTCATCTCCCGCGAATAGCATACGACCGAGAAACCCGCGCATGTGTGTATCGTCTTTTTCTCCAGGTGCGTATTGGCGGAGCCAATCCACAAGATTCAGTTTAGACTGAAAGTAAGCGTTGTTGTCGGCAGGCAAGTAGGCTTTTGTGATGGTTACACCCCATTTGTACGTACCCGAAGTAGGTTCAAGTTCGCCACTTACGACTTGGTAAAAGGCATTTACTGCTACGCTGTCGCGGGAGATAAGCGCGATTTTGTCGCCTTTATTGACATTTATCGAGAGGTCTTTGAAAAGCCATTTGCCTTCGGGCGTTTGGTAGGAAAGGGCTTCAGTTATCAGGATTTGGTCGCCTGCTTCGCGCTCTTGTCCAAATATGATGCCAGGATATTTGCGATTGGAAGGCTTAATCTCCTCGATATTCAGCTTTTCAATCATTTTTTTACGGCTGGTGGCTTGCTTAGATTTGGCTACGTTCGCGCTAAATCTGGCAATAAATTCGAGGAGTTCTTTTTTCTTCTCCTCTGCTTTTTTGTTTTGGTCTGCACGTTGCTTTAGTGCGAGCTGGCTTGATTCATACCAAAAAGTATAGTTGCCTGAATAGATTTGTAATTTCCCAAAATCAATGTCGGCTACGTGCGTACACACCGCATCAAGAAAATGTCTGTCGTGCGAAACTACTAACACCGTATTTTTGAAATTTGCCAAAAAGTCCTCGAGCCATGTGATAGTTTCGATGTCCAAGTCATTCGTAGGTTCATCAAGCAACAAGATGTCAGGATTGCCAAAAAGTGCTTGTGCAAGTAGCACTTTTACTTTTTGGGGTCCATTTAGTTCGGATACAAGTACGTGGTGTTTGTCTTCTTTGATGCCCAATGCCGAGAGAATCTCTGCCGCATCACTGTCGGCTGTCCAGCCGTTCATTTCTGCAAAGTCGTTCTCAAGTTCAGAAGCGCGTATGCCGTCCGCTTCGCTGAAGTCGAGCTTCGCATAGATGGCATCTTTTTCTTGCATTACTTTCCAGAGCTTTGTATGCCCCATGAGTACGGTAGTGAGTACAGGAATGGCATCATACTCGTAGTGGTTTTGTTTTAGCACTGCCATTCTTGCCCCTTGAGCTAATTGCACCTTGCCTGTGGTCGCGTCTA
>RDXD01000165.1 GCA_004292575.1 Bacteroidota bacterium | reverse complement strand
TTGGTGGCTTTTGCCCGCTGGCAAGAGTACACACTGCTACAGCCGGGCCTTACCGGTAGCACACAGCAGTGGCTAACCATTGGCAGCCATGCCAACTGTAGTTTTCGGGTAATGCAAATGCAGGCCGAAGGACAAACCACCATCGTTTCGCTTTGCTTTAAAGAAACCACCCAAACGCTTCGGTTGCCATTTACAAACCCGGCGCAGGTAGAAAATGCCTTGATGTGCGTGGCCGTGGCTTGGTGGATGGGCATACCGCAACCTACGCTGCAGCAAGCCGTAAACACCTTGTACCCGGTAGATATGCGGCTGCAATGGAAGCGTGGCATTAACCATTGCCAATTGCTAAATGACGGCTATACCAGCGATTTGGCATCGCTAAAAATTGCACTCGACTATCTTACACAGCAAAAGCAAGGCGAAAAGCTCACCTTGATACTGAGCGATTTTAGTGCGCCCGCCGATGCTTCGGCGCATTTTTATGCCCAAGTGCTTAATTTAATAAAAAGGTATGGCATAAGCCGGCTGGTGGCTGTGGGGCCGCGGTTGGCCGAGGCCACGGCAACTTTGGCAGAGCAGGGCATGCAGGTGCACTGCTTTTACAGCACAGCCCAAGTAATTGAGGCCATACCCACACTAAACTTTAGTGCTGAAAACATATTGGTGAAAGGCGCCCGGGTATTTGCCTTCGAAAATTTGGTGCAGGCCTTGCAGCAGCAGGCACATGAAACTGAGTTGACCATTAACTTAAATGCGGTGGCCCAGCGCCTGGCTTACTACCGCGGACTTTTGCAGCCCGATACCAAAATTATGGTGATGCTAAAGGCCTTTGGCTATGGCAGCGGCGTTGTGGAAATAGCCCGCTTGTTGCAGTTTAGCGGGGTGCATTATTTGGCTGTGGCCTATACCGATGAAGGCGTGGCACTGCGCCAGGCCGGCATCCATTTACCCATTATGGTAATGAACCCCGAACCGGCGGGTTTTGCACTTTTGGAGCAATACAACCTGGAGCCCGAGCTGTACGACTTTGGCATTTTAAACCAGTTTTTAGACTGGTGCAGGCAGCAGGGCAGCGAACATTTTCCGGTACACATTAAGCTAGATACCGGCATGCACCGGTTGGGCTTTTTGCCCGAGGCCATACATCAACTGCTGCCGTTGCTAACCGGGCAGCGCGTGGCGGTGATAAAATCGGTATTTACCCATTTGGTGGCTGCCGAAGATGCCGCCCACGATGCATACACGGCCCAGCAAGCCGCCACTTTTAACGCCGCCGCCAGCAGGCTAGAAGCTGCGCTGGGCTATGGCTTTATGCGCCACTTATGCAATACTGCCGCCATTGCCCGCCACCCCGCGCTGCATGCCCATATGGTGCGCTTGGGCATAGGCTTGTATGCGGGCGGGCAGGCGGGGTTGCCGGCTGCTTTGTGCCTTACCACCCGCATAGCCCAGCTAAAATGGGTGCCACAGGGCCAAACGGTGGGCTACGGCCGCACCCAAACCATGGCAGGCAATACGCTGGTGGCCACGGTACGTATTGGCTATGCCGATGGCTACCGCCGCCAATTGGGCAATGGCATAGGCTACATGCTGGTGCGGGGCCACAGGGCAGCCGTGGTGGGCAGGGTGTGTATGGATATGACCATGATAGACGTAACCCATGTGCCCAATGTGGCCGTGGGCGATGCGGTAGAGGTATTTGGGCCCAACCTGCCGCTGGAGGTGGTGGCCCAGCAATGCGGCACCATCATTTACGAAATTATAACTGGCATTGGCCAACGCGTAAAGCGGGTGTACCACAGCGAGTAGGCTAGCAACGCCCTGCCACTCCGGTTTTTTTTTGAACCATGCAACGCCAGCGCCAAAGGGGTTGCTTTGCGCCACGGTATATTGCATGGCCTAAACCAATAACTTTGTGGGCCAACACTAATATTTTTAAGTGAAGAAGTTACACATCATCATCATCGTTGCGGTTATTCTTATTGCCGATCAGGCACTCAAGTACTATATAAAAACACAATACTTGCTGGGCGAGGAACACATGGTGCTTGGCAATTGGTTTAGGCTGCATTTTGTAGAGAACGACGGTATGGCCTGGGGCTGGAAGCTGGGCGATAGTGGCAGCTGGGGCAAAATTTTGCTCACCGTGTTTAGGCTGGTGGCCGTAATTGTGGGCGTGTTTTACATTAACAAAATTGTAAAAGAAAAGCAGCACCCTGGTTTTTTGGTTTGTGCGGCACTCATTTTTGCCGGTGCCGTGGGCAACCTTATCGACTCGTTGTTTTACGGCATGCTGTTTAGCAGCAGCGATAACGGCACTTTAGCTGTGCTAATGCCCGAGGGTGGGGGTTATGCCGGCTTTTTGCATGGCAAAGTGGTCGATATGTTTTATTTCCCCATAATTAATTCCACCTGGCCCAGCTGGATGCCTTTTTGGGGTGGAGAGCCCTTTGAGTTTTTTAGCCCGGTGTTTAACATAGCCGATGCCAGCATTTCCACGGGGCTTATTATAATTTTATTGTTCCAGAAGCGTTTCTTTAAAACGGAGCCTGCGGCAGCAGCCAACCCCACGGTTGAAACCAACGTGCCTGCTGGAGACGACGTGCAAATTTCGTAGCGGCAAGCAGTTGGACGGCTCGCTTATGCCTGGTGATGCGTAACAAAACATTTAAATGGTTTTATTTATGGTTCAGAAATGGAGTAACAAGATTGCAATGGCGATGCTGGCCGCTACTTTGCTGGTGGCTTGCCAAAAAGAAATAAGTTTTGAGTCGGGCCCACAGGTACCGGGAGGCACATCTGAGGGTGCGCTGGGTGGCAGCCCGGGTGCTTGTGCCAACATTAGTTTTGTGGGCACCTATGGCGCCAACATTGCCGTGGCCGATAGCAATGCCATGCGTTTGGAAGTTACGTTTACCAAGGTGGGCAGCTATACCATTGGCACCGATACCTGCAACGGGCTTTCGTTTAGGGGTTCTGGCGTGGTAACTGCTATTACGGGTGTACCTCAAACTGTGGTGTTAAAGGCTTTTGGCACGCCCACAGCGGCTGGTAGCTGCACCTTTTTGGTAAGTTTTAAGGGCAGCACCTGCACAGCCTCACTGCCCGTATTGCCGGTAGCCGCTGCCACCACCGGCGATTATTTCCCCACCACAGTGGGTAGCAACTGGTCATACTTCTCCAGCAGCCCCGGTGCCCAGCCCGATGATAGCGTTTACACCCTTAGCATCAACGCCAATGCCACCATTAACAGCACCGTTTACCGCATGTTTACCTCCGAAGACGATACAGATAAAGACACCAGCTTTTACCGCAAAACCGGTAATAACTACCATCAGTTTGGCGATTTAGATGTGGCTGGTGTGGCTTCAAATTTTGTGAACGCCGATTATATTTTTCTTAGAGATGATGTGCCACTGGGCGGTTCTTGGGAAACGGGCACAGGCGATGCCCTCATAAATGGGGTGCCTTTAAAAATGAAATTGTCGTTCACCATAGCCGAAAAAGACGTGGACGTGGTGGTAAATAACCGTATTTTCAGAAACGTTATTAAGGTGCGTGCCACCAGCTTGGCAGGCCCGGCTGCCGGTCCATTTGCGGTGGTTACCACCTACGAAAGCTGGTATGCTAAGGGCATTGGCCTCATCAATGTGGTAGCTCCCATCCCCGTATTTGGCTTTGCCGTTACCCGCTACGTGGTAAATTAGTGCCATCAAAATTAATGGCCGTTAAAATCGTTATTTCTAGGCTAACAGGTTGATTATTAATGAGTTGCTTTCAGGCGTGTGCCATGCTTGCCGGTGATTGTGCTGTAGCACCAAGGCATGGCACCCATGGCACCCATGGCATGCAGGCGTGCCCGTGGTAATGCCGCCTTGCCATAAACGCGAGCTGTTTTTCGGCATTAGGCGCCCGCGCCTACGGCTCCGGTATGGTCTTCATTTTGGCTTGCATTTACCCCTGCTAGCGGCCCGTAAGCCCCACTGTGCATAAGTATCGTGTATAAATTGTGCTGTGGTGCGGCCATTTCCGCTACATTAGCCGCATTATTCATTCCATAAAATCTACTCGTATGGCAGATTCTAAAATGCTTACTGGCTATGTGCTAAAAACAAAAGAGAAAAACGTGCCCATCCAAGATGCCGTAATTACCAAAACTGCTAAAGGCGGATACATGGTACAGGGCAACGATGGCAAAGGCAATAAAATGACCTCGATTCTCAATGCAGCCAAAGCTGAACAAGCTATTAAAGATGGCGTGGCCAAAAAAGGATACTAATTCCTAAAGTGTGCCCCATTTTACACCAGCAACCGCCCCTACCAGGGCGGTTGTTTGCATTTTTGCTGGCCGTAGGGCTTAGTGTGGCCTTATCCATTGGCCCAAAACGGCTAGAATAGCCCTGATGGGGGAGGCCTTTTTTTGGGTGCCGCTTTATCGGGTCTGTATCCACTGTTCCCTTGTTTTGGGCTGCTCATCAGGCAGTTTTTCGGCTTTTTGCCCTCCCATCCATCCCTTACCTTTGCACACCTTTTTTTTAAGTTATGGCAACTAAGTATCAAGAATTTAAGCAGCTTAATTTACCTGCAATAGAGCAGGCTGTGCTGGCCAAGTGGGCTGCCGAAGCGGCTTTTGAACAATCGGTAGCACTGCGCCAGGGCGCCACCCCATTTGTGTTTTACGAAGGCCCGCCCAGTGCCAATGGCATGCCCGGCATTCACCACGTTATTAGCCGTACCCTTAAAGATTTGGTGTGCCGCTACAAAACCATGCAGGGTTTTCAGGTTAGCCGCAAAGGTGGGTGGGATACCCATGGCCTGCCCATTGAATTGGGGGTAGAAAAAGAGCTGGGGATTACCAAAGAAGATATTGGCAAAACCATTTCGGTAGAAGCTTACAACGAAAAGTGCCGCGAGGCGGTGTTGCGCTTTAAAGACAAATGGGACGACCTGACCCGCAAAATGGGCTACTGGGTAGATCTTGAGCAGCCCTACATTACCTACGAAAACAACTATATAGAATCGGTTTGGTGGCTACTAAAAAAAATGTACGACAAATCAGACGAGCAAGGCCGCCCATTGTTGTACGAAAGTATAAGCATACAACCCTATTCGCCAGCGGCGGGTACCGGCCTTAGCAGCCACGAGCTTAACCAGCCCGGCACTTACAAAATGGTAAAGGATACCAGTGTAACGGCCATGTTTAAGATTGATCTAAGTTCAGTCGCAAAAAAAATATTTCAAGAAAATCTGAACTTAAGTGATAAAGAAGCACTGTCTAAGATTTCAAATGACGAAACCTATTTCCTTGCATGGACAACCACACCTTGGACACTTCCGAGTAACTTGGCATTAACAGTAGGCCCTCGTGTAACCTACAGTCTTTTCCGAACATACAATCCTTACACTTTCAAAGCATGTCATATCATTATAGCATCGGAACTTTCAAGTAGATATTTACTTAATGTAGATACTCAGATTGAAGGCTTGTTTAATCCATTTACAGATGTTGGCCTATTAATCACCTGTTGGGTAAAGTGGGGGAATGAGTTTATATGGGATCTATATTTATCGGGAGGGTCATCAAAAGAAGAACTCTCTTATCAACTTAGCAAAATATCAAGACTCCCATTTGCAAAGGAGATTGCAACGTTTGAAGGGAGTCTTCTTGAAGGTTTAAAATACGAACAGCTCTTGTCTTACGAAGCCAACAGTGTACAGGAAATTGAACGTCTAAGCCCTGGTGCCATGCCATTTCAAGTGATTGTGGCCGATTTTGTAACCACACAAGATGGCACCGGCATAGTGCATACGGCACCGGCTTTTGGTGCAGATGACTACAAGGTGGGGCAGAAATACAACATTGGCATACTTACCATGGTGGACCGCCAAGGCCGCTTTGTAGATGGATTGGGCGAGTTTAGTGGCCGATACGTAAAAAACTATACCGACGATAAGAATTATGTGGATGTAAACGTGGATTTATCGGTAAAGTTGAAGCTGGAAAACCGCGCCTTTAAGGTAGAAAAGTACGAACACAGCTATCCCCACTGCTGGCGTACCGATAAGCCCATACTCTACTACCCGCTAGACGCTTGGTTTATACGCACCACAGCCCTAAAAGACCGCATGGTGGCCCTTAATAAAACCATACGCTGGAAGCCCGAAAGCACCGGCACCGGCCGCTTTGGCAATTGGCTGGAAAACATGGTGGATTGGAACCTGAGCCGTAGCCGTTTTTGGGGAACACCACTCCCCATTTGGAAAACCTATCACGGCAAGCCAGAAAGCTCCAATTTGGGATTAGGTGGTTCTCTTTATGAAATTTGCGTTGGCTCAGT
>RDXD01000164.1 GCA_004292575.1 Bacteroidota bacterium | reverse complement strand
ACCGCCGTGGTGTGGGCCGCAAGCTGGGCTGGCGGGCCTATGCGCCGCTGGCACTGGTGCTGGCACAAGTGGTGCTGGGCATTGCATCGGTACTTTACAGCTCAGGCATTGTGCCCAACCGCTGGGGTGCATTTGAGTGGATGGCCCAGCTGCACCAACTTACCGGTATGCTGCTGCTGCTAAGCGTGGTGTATTTGCTGTTTGCCACCCGCCCATTGGCCACCAGTACTGCCACCATATCTCGCCAACGGGCCGCCATGGCGGGCTAGGTTTAGCCGCACTAAAATGGCAACGGGTGCGCAGCGCCACGTTAAAATTTTCGAAAAAAAACAATGATAACAGCAGCCGCAGTATTTTGCTCTTATGAAAACTGTACTGCGCCGCATTGTGGTGGGCATTTGGTATTGTATGCCCGTGCAGCTCTTGCTGCTGCACTTGAAGCAGTACCAATTGCTCTTGGCCTTTTGGGTGCTGCTGTTTGCCGTGGTAAAAGGCAATTTTTTGGAGCGGTTGGGTACGCAAATTTTGTTTTTGTACCCCGAATATTTGGGTAATGTGGATGCGCTCAGCACGGCCCTTGTGGGTGTAAGCATTGCCGTTTTTGTTATTACCTGGAACATTACCACCTTTATTTTATATGCCAATCACCTGCGGTTTTTGGCCACCACATCGCAGCCGTTTGCCAAATACTGTATTAACAACGCCATTGTACCGCTGCTGTTTCTAGCATTTTATTTTACCAAAGGCATACAATACGCCCACGGGCAAGAGCTGTTGCCCACAAGCCAAATAGCCGTATTGGCCGCCGGGTTTTTGGTGGGCTTTGCGCTAACCATGGTGGTGGGTTTGGGCTATTTTTTTGGGGCCGATGCCACCATTAACCGGTTTATGGCCGGCCCCGTAAAAGAAGAGTTTGAGCGCTACAAAAATAGCTTTGTACGGCCCAAAAAACGGGGCAACTCCGTGCGCATAGACTGGTACCTGGGCGCGGGCTTGCGGTGGCGCCGACCCCGCAATGTAAACCACTACAAACCGCAGTTGATTGATGGCATTTTTAAACAACACCACCTGGCCGCCGTGTTTTCGCTGATGCTGGCCTTTGCGGGCCTTATTGCCAGCGGCTATTTTCTCGACAATCGATTTTTCCAGCTGCCGGCTGCTGCCAGCATCACGGTATTTCTATCGCTGCTGATAGCGGTGGCGGCAGCATTTGCCTATTTTTTAAGGGGCTGGACGGTACCCTTTGCGCTCATCATGTTTTTGCTTTTGAACGTACTGTATCAAAAAAACATTTTTGACCCCCGCAACAAGGCGTATGGCCTCAATTATAGCCAGCCCAACGCATTTCCAATCTATTCGGCAGGTGCGCTGGCCAAGCTGGCTACACCGCAAAACATTGCCGCCGACTCGCTGGCTTACATACAGCGCCTTAACCGCTGGAAAGCCAAGCAACCACGGGCCCGGCCAACCATGGTGGTAATTGGCGTATCGGGCGGGGGCATGCGCTCTGCCACTTTTACCGTAAACCTGCTGCATAGGTTGGATAGCCTTTGTGGCTATGGGCTAATGCCAGCCACGGTGCTAATGGGTGGTGCCTCGGGCGGGGTAATGGGTGCCGCCTGGTACCGCGAGCTGTGCTATAAGCATGCCCAAGGTGCACTAAGTAGGGAAATGGTGGCGCAACACCTGCCCGATATTTCCGGCGACCTGCTTAACCCCATTATGACGGCCCTTGTGGCCCGCGACCTGTTTGCCCCACCCCAATATTTTTGGTACCATAAAAAACGCTATAAAAAAGACCGGGGCTACGCCTTTGAACAAAAGCTGAACCAGAACACACAGGGATGGCTAAACAAAACCCTAAGCGCATATAAGGGTGCCGAAGACAGTGCACTAATACCCAACCTAGTTATGGGGCCGGTGGTAACCCGCGATGGACGCAAGCTGCTATTGGCCACCACGCCGGTGCGTTTTATGATGCAGCCACAGGGTATGGGCCAACTGCCGCAGCGGGGCCCGGATGCCATTGACTTTTCAAGCTTTTTTGAGCAACAGGATGCTGGCGGGCTTAGCATGCTGAGTGCACTGCGCATGAACGCCACTTTTCCGTATGTGCTGCCCAATGTGTGGCTTCCCAGCAGCCCGGTAATTGATGTAATGGACGCCGGCTTTAGAGACAACAACGGCCTGCAAACCAACCTGCGCTTTTTGTACTATTTTAAAGATTGGATACGGGCCAACTGCGGCAAAGTGGTGCTGATACAGCTGCGCGACGAGGCTGTAGGTGGATGGGAAACACCGTATGAATCTACCTCGGTGCTTGATTTGGTGGCCAAGCCAGCCTTGCTTACCCAAAGCAACCTGTTTAGATTTCAAGAATACGCCGAGCAAGAACTGATGCAATGGCTGCAAAGCCAATACGACACTACCCTTTCAGCGCATGTGTTTCAATACATTCCGCAAAAAAAATCGGCAGCCGCCTCACTAAGTTTTCACCTTACCCAGCGCGAGAAGCTCGACCTTAAAGCATCGCTTCACAACAAAGCTAACGCAGCAGCCATGGCCGAAGTGGTGGCCTTGCTGCGGTAAAATATGGGTTGCCCGCCAGCCGTTCTGTATGGGCATTAGCGCCTTGCCCCGGTAGCTACCAAAAGCGGCTACTGGTTTCCAACGCACCCATTTGCCTAATTTTACCGCGCCGGCTCAGCTAGCCGGTTACCCCACCCAAAAAAATAATTCAGCACTGTTATGAACGCCACAAACACAGACAACGCACCCCTGATACCTGCCAAAACACACGTGTATTTAGATGGCCCCAACAGCCGTGGCTACGAGCTAGCGTTTGCCTGGAAGGTATTTACCCAATTTATAAAAGGCATGCGCACACTGCACTTTGTGGGCCCCTGCATTACGGTGTTTGGCTCGGCACGGTTTAAACCCGACCACCCGTATTACCAGGCTGCCGAAGGGTTTGGCAAGCGCATAGCCGCCTTGGGCTTTACTACCATGACCGGCGGCGGACCGGGCATAATGGAGGCGGCCAACAAAGGCGCATTTGAAAACGGCGGCACCAGCGTGGGCTGTAACATTGTGCTGCCCCACGAGCAAAGCGGCAATCCCTACCTGCACAAAAGCGTAACGTTTGAACATTTTTTTGTGCGCAAAACCCTGCTGCTCAAGTACTCTTACGGGTTTGTTATTTTACCCGGCGGCTTTGGCACCCTCGACGAGCTGTTTGAAACCCTCACGCTTATTCAAACCCGTACCATATCGAAATTTCCCGTGGTGCTGTTTGGAAAAGCCTACCATAAGGAACTGTGGCATTATTTCCAAAGCATGGCTGAAAACGGCACCATATCGGCAGAAGATTTGGATTTGGTGCTGCTTACCGACAGCCAAGAAGAAGCCATGGAACACATACGCCAATACATTGCCCACAACTACAAAGTTAAACCCCGTAAGCGGCTGTGGTGGTTGTTTGAAAAGCGGTAGCTGTAGGTGGGGCTGGGTTTAGTAACCTGACTTTAAGAAAACATCATTAGTGGTCAGCCAAAAGCATCAAAGTGGCGCCTTCACAACCAAAGGGCGGCACAAAAACGCAAAAAAGCGCCGTACTTATGCCTAAAAATGTAAACACAATGTAAAAGTCAATGTAAAAATCCAATTACATGCTATTTTTTATGCTATTTTTGTAATCCACTTACAAATTATGCCATAAAAATGATTATAAATTTTAGTGTTCAAAACTTTGGCTCCATAAAGGACACGCAAACGCTTTCCTTTGAAGCAGACAAATCCACCCACCTTGAAGACACCTACGTTGCAAATGTTGGCAAACTAAGAATTCTTAAACTGGCTTTGATTTATGGGGCCAATGCTTCGGGCAAAACAACAATTCTTAAGGCGTTGAATTTTTTAAGAGCGCTTGTTTTGGAGCCGGCACTTAAAAAAACCGATGAATTAGACTTTAATCCTTTCTTGTTTGACCCGGAGAGCCCTGCGCAACACTCAAAAATCGCCATAGAATTCGTCCACAATAGCATTAAATACGCTTATGAGGTGGAGTTCGTTAGAAAAGCAATTGTTGCAGAGGTGCTCAATTTTTACAACCCCAATAAAGCCAATATTTACAAGCGAAAGACTAACCTACCCAATCAATTTACCGAAATAAGTTTTGGCAACAAAATTTCAAGCACTACCGCTTTTGAAAAGCATCTTGAAGCCAATACACTGTGGAACAATACCGTTCTTGGAGGCTTTCTAAAAACAAACATCAACTTTAAGGAGTTACAAGAAGTTGTGGATTGGTTTAAAGACCATTTAAAACCGCTAATTGATACAAGAACGCTGTTAGAGGAATTTGTAACATTGAAAATAAGTGAAAATGAGATTTTGAAATCAGAGATTGTACCGATTTTAAAGAAGGCAGATTTTAATATTTCGGATATCATTATTGAAGAAAACGAGGAGAAAATACCTGATGGCTTGATGGAATTTTTAAACCGGCAGGCCATAAAACAAAACGATACATTTAAGGAATTAGATGAGAACGGCAAATTTAAGTCGGTAAAAATTGAATTTGAGCATACTGTAAACAATAGAAAGTACACGCTTCCCCTAGCGTGTGAGTCCGAGGGCACCAGACGATACTATGGTTTTTCTGGGCTGCTTTCGATACTTATTGGACGTACAGCCATATTTTCAATTGATGAGTTGGAGAATTCTTTACACCCCGATTTATATTTGCACTTTTTGCTGTCTTTTCTTTTGAATGCCAAGAGTTCTCAAATCATTGCCACGACACATCATCGGGAACTTTTAGACAATAAAGATATTTTTAGAAATGATGCCATATGGTTTACCCAGAAGCAAGAAAGTTGCTCAACCGAACTATATTCATTAGCCGACTTTGATAGCGCTGTGGTTCGAAACACTACAAATATCTTAAATGCCTACAAAAGCGGAAAATTAAGCGGAACGCCAAATTTGAGCGACCCGTTTATTGATGTTAAGTTATGAGGAAATCTAAAAATATAAGACACCAAACCCATCCCGTTTTTGCAGTGGTGGTGGATGGAGAAACCGAAGTTTGGTATTTGCAGATGCTAAAAAGAAATGAAAGAAACCTGCGCATTAGTATAAAGCCCGAAATACCCACCAAAAAGAGCGTAGAAGAACAATACAATCTGGTTTGCGAATTGTCGCGCAAAGAGTTTTCAAGCGTGTACTGGATTGTTGATCTTGACAGTATTTTAAAAGAAGCCAATGAAGCGCCCAAAGGAAAGAAGTCAGCTATAAGGCGTTTTGAAGAATGTAGGGCAAATCTCAAAGCCCAGTTCAAAAATGTGGTTGTCATCGTAAACAATCCCTGCCTTGAATTTTGGTTCTTGCTTCATTTTGAAAAAACATCAAAATACTTCGCTACTTGTTCGGGTGCTGAAACACAGTTGAAAAAATACTTAGGGAGTTACGAGAAAACAAGAAACTACTTTACAAAGCAAAACGATGACATTTATTTGAAGTTGAAAGCGAAATTGAACTCAGCGATCAGGAACGCCGCAGCTCTTGGAAATTTCGACCATAAAAATCCAACCAAAGCTATGTGCGAAATGGAATTGCTATTTCATGTGGAGGCCTTAAAAATTGCTCTAAACGAAAGTGGAGAAGGATAAAAGAATGGGGCGACACACGCCAATTGCGCTGAACCGTGTACATTTGGAACAAAACTTTTTTTGAGATGAGCGCGCCTAATCCCCAAAACGCTGCACCGCCATTGCTGGAAGATGCCCTTGTGACCGAGCACGACTTGCGCCTAGGCGATAAAAACATAAAACAGGGGCGAATTTGGCTTTACCTGCTTAGTGTACTACAGGCTGGCTTAGGCATATATGTGTACCTGACCCAAGGTGGAGATGATGCTGACTTGGCACTGATTATTGAACTGGCTGTGGCTGCCGTGTTTTTAGGATGCGCCATTTGGAGCTATAGAAACCCTACTCCCGCATTTGTAACCGCACTTATTTGCTATGTTCTCGTACACACCGTGGTGGCCATTGATGACCCAACAACGATACTTCGCGGCATAATTTTGAAAGTATGTGTAATAATTGGGTTGGTAAAAGCCTGTAAGAATGCCCGCGATAACGACCTGGCCAAGCGCGACTTTGGCATAAAATAACCGTAAACCTACTAAAACCGTTTATTGATGACGCCCGATGCACACAACCACACGTTTCAGCTGGCTGCCAGCTACATTAATGGCACCCGGCAATCGGTGTTTCTTACCGGCCGGGCCGGCACCGGCAAAACCACATTTTTAAAGTACATAAGGCAGCATACGCC
>RDXD01000375.1 GCA_004292575.1 Bacteroidota bacterium | reverse complement strand
GATGGCACGTTCTGCAATGCCGTTTTGGAAATGAGCGCCTGCGCCGGCAAATGTGTGAGATTGATTTTGTGTGGTTTCAGATTGTTGAAATGCGGATTTGTCAAAGATGCCATGATCCGAATGAATGTCGCAAAGGCGACGATTGTGTTTGGCACAAAAGTTTTCGTAGGCTTGTTTGGCCTGAACGGCTTCAGTTCTGCTGGTGGAGTGCTGAAGATGGACAAAGAGATATTTGCCAGCGCTGTCAACAAACATCAAAGGTTATACCATTGACAATTCCGAAATTAAATTCAATACAAAAATTGAATTGTAAGTAACCTCATTTACCGCTGCCCATAGCAGTAACTTGTGGGCAGCGGTACTTAAAAATTTCAGATTATGCTTAAATATGCTGCTTTCTGCTTCTCCCATCTGTTTGTTCTTATCTGCTTCGCACAGCCTATCAAGACAAATTCTTTTGGTATTTACGCCGGTTTAGGCTACCAAGAATCAATTCTCAACATTAAGCCAGTGACGCCAGTTTATTTTGATGACTTTGCGGCAACTATAAACACACTTGACTGCTTATACGGAGAAATCGGTCTGTTAAAGCGGTTCAAAAGGCAAGAGGTTGGATTAAACGCACGTTTTTGCTTTGTGCGTGAAGAGTTAACACCCTTTGCTCCACGAGAAAGAGTAGTTCGTGTAATTCCTCACGCATTTTGGGTGCATTATTTTGGTGGTAAAGACGGCGAGCGGTTTAGGGGCGGAGCTACATTTACCTATTTGCCTTACCATTACAACATCAATCGTTTGCCCGGTGCCAACCCCAATACGCCTCCGCCTGTTGACAACAGAAGCGCATACGCCGCATTTGGCGGTATTATTGGTGTTCGCTTGTTCAAAAAAGGCATTTTTCAAAATACTTATGCCAACTTCAATCTTCAGTTTGCACTACCAAATGAATTTGATAAAGCCACTTCAATAAAGCCAGGTTTACAATACAACACAACGATTGGTCTCAGCAAACCGATTTACTTCAAGTAAAAGCAGTAGGCAACTTTACCGAAATAAACAAAGACGATGCCCTTTTTGGGTATTTGGTGTAGCCATTGATTGGGTGAGAAAGCCAATTCCGCGGGTGTTTCTAAGTGCATTTGTTGAGATGAAGAACTGTTGCTGGGTTCAGATGCCTGGTTTGTAACAGGCACGAGCTTACTTTCAGGGCACTTGGTTTTCCCTCTATGGCTGTCCACTAGGCCATAAAAGACAGGCGTTTTAGCCGCGCCCTGTAGTTTGCTCAATACAAGGGCTTGGTTGTGTTGCGGTTTTGCGCTAACTATGCTGCCATGCAGTTAAGCGCTTTTATTACCAACGATGCGGTTGTACTCGGCCTTCTTTTTATCATTTTGGGGGCTGTTTTTTTTACGTCGGGCAGCACCAAAAGTGGCTGGGTGCGGTTTTACAAGGTGGTGCCCACCATCTTGCTCTGCTACTTTTTGCCCTCACTGCTCAATTCCTTTGGCATTGTTGATGGCGAAGCCAGCCAGCTGTATCCGGTTATGAGCCGCTACTTGTTGCCCGTAAGTTTGGTGCTGCTTACCCTTAGCATCGATTTCAAGGCCCTGAGTAAACTGGGTGGCAAAGCAGTTATTATGTTTCTTGCTGGTTCGGTGGGGGTAATGCTGGGTGGGCCACTGGCCATTTTGCTGTGCAAGCACTTGGTTCCCGGCTTGTTTGAGGCCGCCGGACCCGATGCACCCTGGCGGGGCATGAGTACCATTGCCGGCAGCTGGATTGGCGGTAGCGCTAATCAGGCTGCCATGAAGGAGCTGTTTGGCGTAAGCGATAAGCTGTTTGGCACCATGATTACGCTTGATGTGATTATATCCTATGTATGGATGGCATTTTTGCTTTACGGTGCGGGCAAGTCGGCCAGCTTGGATGCCAAGTTAAAGGCCAATAGCAGCGCCATTAATGATTTAAAAGAAAAGCTTAATGCCTTTCAACGCAGCGTGCGCCGCATACCCACCACCGCCGATGTGGTGCTAATTTGTGCCGTAGGTTTTGGTGCCACCGCCATCGGGCATTTTGGTGCCGACGTTATTGCGCCTTACGTTAAAACCCACGCTCCGCACTTGGAGCGGTTTAGCCTCACCAGCAGTTTCTTTTGGTTGGTTATTATTACCACTACCATTGGTATGGCACTGGCGGCCACACCCTTGCGCCGCCTAGAAGGTGCGGGTGCTTCCACCATGGGCACCGTGCTGCTGTACTTGCTTATAGCTACCTTAGGCATGAAGATGGATATAACCGCCATTTTTGACACCCCGGCGCTGATGCTGGTGTGTACGGTGTGGCTGCTGTTTCACATTCTGCTGATGTTTTTAGTGGCTAAACTTATAAAGGCGCCATTCTTTTTTATAGCTGTGGGCAGCATGGCCAACATTGGCGGACCCGCTAGCGCACCCGTGGTAGCTGCTGCATTTAGTCCGGCTTTGGCACCAGTAGGGGTGGTGCTGGCAGTGTTGGGCTACGCCATTGGCACCTATGCGGCCTACATTTGTGGCTTACTTATGCAGTGGGCGTCGGGCTAGGGCAGGGGTGGTAAAAGTGGGCTTGCAGCTGGGCCCGCGGCAACCACGGCCTGTTAATTTTTTTCGGCAGCGCAAGGTGCTGGCGTCACAGTTTTGTTTCTTTGTTTGTATTGCCTTACTTTTGCCGTCCTAATTTGGGTAACTACACATTGGCGGCAGAATACAAATTTTTTTAAGGTGTTGAAAATGAATGCACTACGGCCTTGCGCCTGCTAGTGCAGTTTGTGTTTTGCCCCATCGCTAACCATACAAAAAAGGTTCAATTTTATGTCAGCAACCACCATTCAAAGCAGGGTAAACTTTGGCAAGTCGAAAAACTTAGCCGATGCACCCGATCTCTTAGCCATCCAAATCCAATCGTTCAAGGAGTTTTTTCAGCTGGAAACAACCCCCGACAAGCGGAATAACGAAGGCCTATTTCGGGTGTTTAAAGAAAACTTCCCCATCAGCGATACCCGCAACATATTTGTGCTGGAGTTTCTGGACTATTTTATCGACCCGCCTCGTTACACCATTGACGAGTGTATGGAGCGTGGTCTTACTTATGCCGTTCCGCTAAAGGCCAAACTGCGCCTAAGCTGTAACGATGAGGAGCACATCGATTTCCAAACCATTGTGCAGGATGTGTTTTTGGGTAATATTCCCTACATGACACCCCGTGGTACTTTTGTGGTTAACGGTGCTGAGCGTGTGGTGGTGAGCCAGTTGCACCGCAGCCCCGGCGTATTTTTTGGCCAGAGCATGCACCCCAACGGCACCAGAATTTACAGTGCCAGGGTAATACCGTTTAAAGGTGCCTGGATGGAGTTTGCTACAGACATCAACAATGTGATGTACGCCTATATCGATCGTAAGAAGAAGTTTCCTGTAACCACCTTGCTACGTTCTATTGGCTTTGAAACCGATAAGGACATCCTAGAGCTTTTTGGCATGGCCACAGAAGTGAAGGTTGAAAAAGACGTATTGAAAGATTATGTGGGCCGTAAGTTGGCTGCCCGTGTGCTACGCAGTTGGGTAGAAGACTTTGTGGATGAGGACACCGGCGAGGTGGTAAGCCTTGAGCGTAACGAAGTTATTTTGGAACGCGATAACATTTTGGACGAGTCTGCGGCTGAGACCATTGTAGAAATGGGTATCAAAAGCATCTTTATACAACGCGAAGATGTTGGCGGCGACTTTGCCATTATTTACAACACGCTTAATAAAGACACCAGCAACAGTGAACTTGAAGCTGTGCAGCACATTTACCGCCAGTTGCGTGGTGCCGACGCTCCCGACAACGAAACCGCCCGTGGCATTATCGACAAGCTGTTTTTTAGCGATAAACGCTACGATTTGGGTGAAGTAGGTCGCTACAAAATAAACCGTAAGCTCGACCTTAATTACCCCATCGAGAAGAAAGTATTGACCAAAGAAGACATTATTGCCATTGTAAAATACCTGGTAAGGCTAACCAATAACAAAGCTGAGATTGATGACATTGATCACCTGAGCAACAGGCGTGTGCGCACTGTGGGCGAGCAATTGTATGCTCAGTTTGGCGTAGGCTTGGCACGTATGGCCCGCACCATCCGCGAACGTATGAACGTACGCGACAACGAGGTGTTTACGCCCGTTGATCTCATCAATGCCAGAACGCTATCTTCGGTTATTAACTCGTTTTTTGGCACCAGCCAGCTTAGCCAGTTTCTCGACCAAACCAATCCGCTTAGCGAAATTACCCACAAGCGACGCATATCGGCACTCGGGCCCGGTGGTCTTAGCCGTGAGCGTGCAGGCTTTGAGGTTCGCGACGTACATTACAGCCACTATGGCCGTTTGTGTACCATTGAAACACCGGAAGGTCCAAACATTGGCTTGATATCTACACTTTGTGTGCATGCCAAGATAAACGACATGGGCTTTATTGAAACACCATACCACCGTGTAACCGAGGGTAAGGTGGATCTTGCCAGCGTTAAGTTTTTAAGTGCCGAAGAGGAAGATTCAGCACGTATTGCACAGGCTAACATTGCCCTTGACGAAGAGGGTAACTTTATTGAAGACCGCATCATTAGCCGCGAAACCGGCGATTTCCCGATATTACCACGGGCCGAGGTGCAGTACATGGATGTGGCCCCCAACCAAATTGTGGGTCTATCGGCTTCGTTGATACCGTTTTTGGAGCACGATGACGCCAACAGAGCCCTGATGGGATCGAACATGCAACGCCAAGCCGTGCCATTGCTAAGGCCCGAAGTACCCATTGTGGGCACCGGCCTAGAGGCCAAGGCAGCCCGCGATAGCCGTGTGCAGCTAACTGCCGAGGGTGATGGCGTGGTTGAGTTTGTGGATGCCAAAGAAATTCATATCCGCTATGAGCGTAATACCGAACAGCGCCATGTGAGCTTCGAAGACGATTTGAAGATTTATAAACTTACCAAGTTTATAAAAACAAACCAAAGCACCAGCATTAACCACATGCCTGCGGTACGCAAAGGTCAAATTGTAAAAGTTGGCGACTTCCTTACCGAAGGTTATGCGGTAAAAGATGGCGAACTGGCCCTTGGGCGCAACCTGAAAGTGGCCTTTATGCCATGGAAAGGTTACAACTTTGAAGATGCCATTGTGATAAGCGAGCGCATTGCCCGCGAAGACATGTTTACATCGGTACACATCGACGAATTTGAGTTGGAAGTGCGTGATACAAAGTTGGGTGAGGAAGAATTAACACCTGATATCCCTAACGTAAGCGAAGACGCTACCAAAGATCTTGACGAATATGGCATCATACGCATTGGTGCCCATGTTAAAGAAGGCGACATACTCATTGGAAAAATCACCCCCAAGGGCGAAAGCGATCCTACGCCAGAAGAGAAGTTGCTCCGCGCCATTTTTGGCGACAAGGCTGGTGATGCTAAAGACGCATCGTTGAAAGCCCCGAGCGGTACCGAAGGCGTGGTGATTAACAAGAAACTGTTTCAGCGTACCAAAAAAGACAAAAACACCAAGGTTCGCGAAAAAAGTGCCCTTGAAAAAGTGGAGCGCCAACACGAGCACAATGTGCAAATTGTGATGGACACCTTGCAGGAAAAGCTTCAGTTTTTGCTGGGTACCAAATCAAGCGCAGGGGTTAGCAACAACTTTGGCGAGGTGTTGATAGGCAAAGGCGCCAAATTCAACCCAAAGAATTTGGGTCAAATTGACTACATGAACGTAAACCCATTGGGATGGACAGGAGATGCCCACACCGATGAGTTGATTAACCAGCTGCTGCACAACTTCACCATTAAGTACAACGAAGAGCTGGGCCGCTACAAGCGCGAAAAATTCAACATCAGCATTGGCGACGAACTGCCTGCAGGCGTATTGAAGCTGGCAAAAGTTTATTTGGCAGTAAAGCGTAAGCTAAAAGTAGGCGATAAAATGGCGGGCCGCCACGGTAATAAGGGCATTGTAGCCAAAATTGTGCGCCACGAGGATATGCCATTCTTGGAAGACGGCACGCCCGTTGACATTGTGCTGAATCCGTTGGGTGTACCAAGCCGTATGAACCTTGGACAAATTTATGAGACCGTATTAGGCTGGGCCGGGTTGAAGCTTGGTGTGCGCTTTGCCACCCCCATATTTGATGGTGCCTCCACCGAGGAAATTGCAGGCCATATTGCAGCGGCAGGGCTGCCCACCTTTGGACACACTTACTTATGCGATGGCGAAACCGGCGAACGCTTCGATCAAAAAGCTACCGTTGGCGTTATTTACATGATTAAGTTGCACCACATGGTGGACGATAAAATGCACGCACGCTCCATTGGGCCTTACAGCCTTATTACACAGCAGCCGCTGGGTGGTAAAGCACAGTTTGGTGGTCAGCGCTTTGGCGAAATGGAAGTTTGGGCATTGGAAGCTTATGGCGCCAGCAACATTCTTCAGGAGTTGCTTACCATTAAGAGCGATGACATTATTGGCCGTGCCAAAACCTACGAAGCCATTGTAAAGGGCGATAACATTCCTAAGGCAGGTGTGCCCGAGTCGTTTAACGTACTCGTTCACGAATTGCGTGGTTTAGGTTTGGACATGAAGTTTGAATAAGGGCTAAACAGTACCATAAACCCAGTTTTATAGCCGCAGAGCATCCGCTTTGCGGCTTTTTGTTTTTTGTAACAGTTTCAAAGGCTTGTTAGTGGCCTTCACAAGGTTCTTTCTGTTACTTTTGACCAGTCGGGGATTTTCTCTGTTTTTTGCATCAAAACATCATATCAACTACACGCAATGGAAGTACTTAAAGGGCTGTTTAAACAAAAAGCTGAACAAGCCAACGCTGAAATTAAAGAGATTTTAAAAGAGCACGGCTCAAAAGTAATTGGCGAGGTTACCCTAAGCCAAGTGTACCAGGGTATGCGCGGCATAACCGGGCTGGTAACCGAAACATCTTTGCTGGATGCGCAAGAAGGTATTCGTTTTAGAGGCTACACCATTCCCGAACTGCGCGAAAAACTGCCCAAAGCACCCGACGGCAAAGAGCCGCTGCCCGAAGGGTTGTTTTTTTTGATGCTGATTGGCGAGTTGCCTACCGAAGATGATGTGCAGCGAGTAACCAACATTTTGCAGCGTCGTAGCCACGTACCCGCCCACGTGTTTCATACCATTGATGCGCTGCCTGTAAATGCGCACCCCATGACGCAGTTTGTAGCCGGCATTATGGCTGCACAAACCGAAAGCGAGTTTAGCCGCCGCTATTCCGAAGGCATGAATAAGCGTGATTATTGGGCCGCAACCTTTGATGATTGTATTGACCTGATAGCCCGTTTGCCCCGCATTGCAGCCTACATATACCGCCGCAAATATCATTTTGGCCAGCACATTCAGCCCAATGGTTTACTCGATTGGGCCGGCAATTTGGCGCACATGATGGGTTTCGACAACGAAGGCTTTAAGGAGTTGATGCGGCTTTACATGACCATACACGCCGACCACGAAGGCGGTAACGTAAGTGCCCACACCACCCATTTGGTAGGCTCTGCACTTAGTGATCCCTACCTCAGTTTTGCTGCCGGCATGAATGGGTTAGCTGGGCCGTTGCACGGGCTGGCTAATCAGGAAGTGATCAAGTGGATTTTTGAAATGCAGGAAAAGCTGGGCTCGGAGATGCCTACCAAAGCGGAAATTGCACAGTACGTGCAAGATACCTTGAGTAGTGGTAAAGTGGTGCCTGGTTACGGTCACGCCGTGCTGCGCAAAACCGATCCGCGCTACACTGCCCAAATGGACTTTGGCAAAACCCACATGCCCAACGATCCGCTCTGCCAAACCGTTTGGAATATATATGAGGTGGTGCCACCCATTTTACAAAGCTTAGGAAAGGTAAAAAATCCCTGGCCAAATGTGGACGCACACAGCGGTGCGCTACTGGTGCACTTCGGCCTAAAAGAATACGAGTTTTACACCGTTCTATTCGGCGTAAGCCGTGCACTTGGGGTAATGGCCAGCCTGTGCTGGGACCGGGCTCTTGGCTTTCCGCTGGAGCGTCCAAAAAGCATTACCACAGCCCAGGTGAAAAGGTGGCTGAAAGGTGAAGATGAAATATGGGGCGATTAGCCGATTTTACCTGTGCGCAAAAGATTTTTCAGAAGTCAGGTTTATACAACCTCAAACCCAATGGACGTGTTGAGAACACGACAATAGGCTTTTTGGAAGAATCTGATGATGAAAGTTTGCGGGTGTAAAAATAAGTGATCCGTGCAAAAAATGGTGTGATGCACGCCGTTGGGAAAAACCCAACGGATTGGATACCATTGGGGATAGGCATGCTAAACGCTTTAGTTTATAATGCTGAGTGCGGGAGTTCGGGCGGCAAATTGTTTGTTGGTTTTGGAGCCACGCATCTTTACCACCCGGCTTTCCCCAATTCCTTAGGCTTTCCCTGCCAATTAAAATTGAAAATGCTTTTATCGCTTATTATTTTTTTGCTACCTACGGGTAGCTTTTTTTGTGCCTTTTGCTAATGTCGCCGGTGTTTTAGCAGTGTCAACGCACCAAAAATATTAATCGTAGATTTACGATAAAAGAATTAGTTTTGCTGCATGAAAGCAGAAAGAGCCCAATATGCCAAAGCGGAATACGAGTTGGCTGCCTTTACCAAAGCTATTGCGCACCCGGCACGCATTGCCATTCTCAATATTTTGGCGAAGCATAACACGTGTATTTGCGGTCAAATAGTGGATGGCCTTCCGTTGGCCCAAGCCACCGTGAGCCAGCATTTGAAAGCGCTAAAAAATGCCGGCCTCATTAAGGGCAGCGTTAGCGGTCCAAAAAGTTGCTATTGTATCAATTGGGATGCTTTTGAGGCTTTTAAACTCGGCTTTAACCAGTTGTTTAGCCAACTAAACACTGCCCGGGCGGCAAATTGTTGCTGAGGCAGACGAATTATTTTATCATTTAAAAAATAACTAAACGATGAGTACAAACTTAAAAGAAATGGTGCGTGAAAAGTACAGCACCATTGCCGAACAAAGCAAAGCCGAAAACGCAACCAGCTGCTGTGGCGCCACAGGTTGTGGCACAGGCGTGTACAATATTATGGCCGACGATTACTCTACTTTGGAGGGCTACAATGCCAATGCTGATTTGGGTTTGGGCTGTGGCTTACCCACGGCGTTTGCAAAATTGCAACCAGGCCATACTGTGGTAGATTTGGGCAGTGGTGCTGGTAATGATTGCTTTGTAGCACAGGCAGCTGTAGGCGCAACGGGCCGGGTAATTGGCATCGATTTCTCGGACACCATGCTGCAAAAAGCACGGGCAAATGCGCAAAAATTGCAGGCTACAAATGTTGAATTTAGGCAGGGCGACCTCGAAGATCTGCCCCTTACCAGCAATATAGCCGATGTGGTTATAAGCAATTGTGTGCTTAACTTAGTACCCAACAAACACAAGGTATTTAGCGAAGTATTTCGGGTACTAAAGCCGGGTGGGCATTTTAGCATCAGCGATGTTGTGTTGCAGGGTCACCTGCCTGCCAAATGGCAGTTGGTAGCGGAGTTATACGCCGGCTGCATCAGCGGTGCCATACAAAAACAGGATTATCTCAACATTATTGCCGAGGCCGGATTTGATGGTGTGCTAGTGCAAAAAGAAAAGGAAATAGTAGTGCCTGCCGATATTTTAGCAGCCTACCTAACCCCCGATGAGGTGATTGAATATCAAGAAGGTACAGTGAAAATACAAAGCATTACCGTGTTTGGCCAAAAACCCGAAACCGTGACGAGTAGCAAGTGTGCGCCGGGCGGTGGTTGTTGCTAAGCTAGCTTGTTAGTTACAAGGTGATTCAATTTCGGCATGCTGTGTTTTTGCACTTTAGTGCAGTTTTTTTTAAACAATACAATCACATGAGCCAGTGCGTACCAGCCCAAAGAAAGCAGTTGGGTTTTTTAGATCGTTACCTCACGCTTTGGATTCTGCTAGCCATGGCCGCTGGCGTGGCCATTGGTTATTTTTTTCCAAGCAGCGCTAACTTTATCCAGTCGTTTTCTAGCGGTACCACCAACATTCCGCTGGCTATTGGGCTTATTTTAATGATGTATCCACCGCTGGCCAAAGTGCAATACAGCAAAATGGCCGAAGTTTTTAAAAACACCAAGGTGTTAGCGGTTTCATTGGTGTTGAACTGGGTTGTTGGGCCCATACTGATGTTTGTGTTGGCGGTGGTGTTTTTACACGACCACCCCAGCTACATGACCGGATTAATTTTAATTGGATTGGCACGCTGCATTGCCATGGTGGTGGTTTGGAACGATTTGGCCGAGGGCAGCCGTGAATACGCCGCGGGGCTTATTGCACTCAACAGTATTTTTCAAGTGCTTTTATACAGTGTGTATGCTTGGTTTTTTTTGGCCATTCTACCGCCATTGTTTGGCATTAAGGCATTTACAGTTGAAGTTACCATTGCCGAAATAGCCAAAAGTGTAGGCATATATTTAGGCATTCCCTTTGCAGCGGGTTTTTTAAGCCAAAAATTCTTGGTAAAAGTAAAAGGCGAAGCGTGGTTTAGAAACCGGTTTGTACCCCTTGTATCGCCCCTTACTTTGGTGGCGCTGCTTTTTACCATTGTGCTCATGTTCAGTTTGAAAGGACAGCTCATCGTACAAATTCCAGGGGATGTGCTGCGCATTGCCGTGCCGTTGGTGGTATATTTTGTGGTGATGTTTTTGATTAGCTATTTGGTGGGCAAGCGCATGGGTGCCGACTATTCGAAAACCACTTCCATTGCATTTACCGCCGCGGGCAACAATTTCGAATTGGCTATTGCTGTGGCCATTGGTGTATTTGGCATCAACAGCGGTGAGGCATTTACCGGCGTTATTGGACCGCTGGTAGAAGTGCCTGCACTTATTGCGCTGGTGAATGTTTCGTTTTGGATTAGAAAAAAGTATTTTGTAGTCGAAGTCTAACCCCATAAATCATTCAGTTATGAAAATTATCTTGTTTAGCGATGTGCACGCCAATTTGCCTGCTTTAGAAGCTTTTTTTGCCGATGCCGACGCCCAAAATGCCGATGCCATCTATTGCTTGGGCGATTTGGTGGGGTACAACATTTGGCCCAACGAGGTGGTGCGGGCCATAAAGAAACGCATGATACCCACCATTGCAGGCAACTACGACGATGGCGTGGGAAAACACAGTGGCGATTGTGGCTGTGCCTACAAAACGGAAACTGACAAGGACAACGGCAACATTTCTATAAGCTATACCAACTTTTTAATAGGGGAGGAGGAACGCGCCTATTTGCGTACACTGCCGGCGCATATGCGTGTGGAGTTTAAATTGAAAGATACGGCAATGACCTTGCTGCTGGTGCATGGCAGCCCCCGTAAAATAAACGAATATCTTTTTGAAGACCGCGAGGAGAAGAGCTTACTGCGTATGATGCAACAGGCTAGCGCCGACATCATGTGTTTTGGGCATACCCACAAGCCTTACCACCGCGGGCTTCAGGGTTTTGACCCGCACAGTAGCGAGATGCGCTATTGGCACGCCATTAATATTGGTAGTGTAGGCAAACCAAAAGACGGCGACGCCCGAGGCTGCTATGCGGTGCTTCACCTTAATGAAGATGCCAATTTGATAAGTATGGGTGGCATAGGCGTAGAGTTTCGTCGCTTTACATACGATGTGGAACGTGCAGCACAGGCAGTTGAAAACAGCCCATTGCCCAATGCCTTTGCAGATATGTTGCGGAAGGCTTACTAGTCAAAATTGGTACTAAAGACGAATTTGGTTGTGGTAGCGTAGCCCAGCCCAGTGCTGCGTTTGCTGCAAGTTTCAAAATCCGGATACCCGGTGGGTTTTTTGCGTGCCTTTTGCGTACTTTTCATGCGTAAAGGGTTAACAAGCAAACAAGGCGCCCGGCATGTTATGTGGTGCCATCAGAAATAATGCTAAGGGTAGCACAGCGGTTTTGGTATGTAATGCTAGGGTATCGTTTGCCCCGGCAGAGCAAAAAAAAATCTCGCCGAAGCGAGATTTTGTGTGGGTGCGTGCAAGTGTAAAGCGTTAGAAAAGAACGCCTGTAAAACTGCTATTGCCAGTTTTCCAAAATACTATGCGGCCAATGTCATCAAAAAAGTACTCCGGTTTTTTATCTTTAAGCACTACAGCTCCTTCCTTTTTACCATTGGTTTTACTGTAGATTTCTATACCCACGCCTTCGTCGGTACCATCGGCGGTTTTTGTAAGAATGCTTTGCATGTCGCCGGCAGCCCGGGTGGCTTTAAAACGCTTGCCCATGGCCTGGAAAGAAGCCACGGCTATGTTTCCCCAGTTGTCGGCATTGCGCTGGTAGCTATTGGCCGCCGATTGGTTGCTCATGTATTGCCCCTTTGCAGTAGCACCACCTGCCGATGCGTAGCCCGCCTGATAGCTGTTGGCGGCCATCATGGCAGTGCTGGCCACAGCCAATACACCTAAGGCTATTTTGCCAATCACGCTTACGCCAGGTGCGGCCCGGTACACTTTCCATTTTTCTTTGCCATCCAGTCCAAAGCCTACAATGTTTTGGCTGCTGCTAAGGGCCAGTCCGTCGTCGGTAAACTGTAGCCTATTAGGTGTTTCATCTTTGCCTTGCAGGCTTATGGTGCCAATGGATGTGGGGGTACTGGTGTTGCAGTCAAATTTATACAGCGTGCCATCTACCGCCATGTAGGCATCGTTTTCGTTTTTAAAACCGTGTACCACGTAGTCTTTTACCTTTATGCTTTTGCCCCAAGCGTCGGCACCGGTGTTAATGTCGAGTATATTTATCTCATTTTCGGTTATGTAGAGCAAGCCTTTGCTCACCAGTTTTATATCTTTTATTTCGCCATCTACTTTTAGGGGCTTTGGTATGGCCTGCTTACCCGCGGTAATGTCGATGATATCAATGCGGTTTTTACCCTTATCGCTAGATGTGGCAATTACAATTTTATTGCCAGTGGCATCGTAGCTGTAGCCCACCACATTGCCGGCCACTTCTATGTCTTCCTTTAACAATTGGTTGCCGGTGTTGTAGTCAAACATGTACATACGGGCCTTGTTGCCACCGCCAATCGCTTTGCCCAGTAAGCCTTTTTGTTTGCCATAATTTTCGTCGCGCTGGTTGGTGGTAACAATTATGCCCCTATCATCTAAAATGTAGTTGTTCAGCGGGCTTTTCATTTCTTGCCGCGTCCACAACTCTTTGCCATTTGCGGCATCAAAACAGGTAAAATAGTCGTTGTTAAAAAAGTACACTTTGGTTTGGTCGGTTACCTGAAAAAATTTCGACGACACAGCGGTAGCAAGTTTCGCCTGCATGGCATTCATGCTTTTGCCACCCACGCCCGCAAATGGATTGCTAAACATACCTTTGTTTGCAGGCGCGGGTGCTGTAATTACAGGGGCATCGGTCTTTATTTCGCTACGCCATATTTCCTCGCCGGTTTTGGCATTTACGCAATACACCGCTTTGGTAGTGCTAATCATAAACGCATCCTTGCTTAGCGCATACACATCGCTGCAAATTACCTCTGTATTTTTATCAAAAACCTTTTCTGCTTCAAAGCGCTTTTCGCCTGTTACCGCATCTACCAGCATTAGTGTGGGTTTACCCTTTTTATTGATGCCGCCAAACAATACCCCGCCTAAAATGGCATTGCTAAAGCGCTTGTTTACGGTTGCCATGCCCAAGTCTTTTGTTTTACACACTACCTGGCCGGTTACGGTATTAATAATGGCGTGCTCTACCATCATGCCTCGATCCACAATGGCGGCCAGTGGGCTGTTTTCAATGGCTGAAAAGGCTTCTTCAGATATTTTTCTAAACTCCTCCAGCTTCCAAATTTCTTTGCCATCAACCGGATTAAGCCCATAGAGCGCATCATTGGTGCCTACTATGAAGATACCGGCATCGCTGAGGTTATAGAAATTGATATTGCCGCCAAAGTTTTTTTCCCAGTTCTTAGGCTGGGCAAATGCAGCGTAGAAGAACGTCTGGCACAGGGCCAGCACAAGCAGGGTTTTGCGAATCAGTTGCATTCAGAATAATTTATATGCAAATAAGCTTACATTGAAAAGCGCATTCAATACCCGCTTGTGGGTATATTCATGCAATGGAGCTTCAATAAGACGTTATAGAGGCACAAATGGCCATAAATGTGGGGCGTTCTTGCGGTATGGGTATATTCGCACCACTGAAAAAAAGCTAACCGGGTCGGCACAAATTGTAAGGCTGGCCTAATTTTGCATGTTATGAATGATAGGGCCAATATCTTACTGGTTGAAGACGAACCTAACCTCCACCATTCGCTCAAGTTAAACCTGAGCCTAGAAGGGTACGACGTTACGTCGGCATTTGATGGTGCCCAGGCGTTGCAAAGTTTGCAGGATGCTTACTTTGATTTGGTGGTGCTTGATTTGATGCTACCCAATGTGGATGGCATTACGGTTTTGGAGACGTTGCGGCTGAATAAAATTGACACGCCCGTCCTTATTTTAAGTGCCCGCGCCAACAGTGCTAGCCGCATAGAAGGCTTGCGTGCCGGTGCCAATGATTATTTAACTAAGCCCTTTGCACTGGAAGAGTTGCTGCTGCGGGTGCAAAATCTTTTGGCAGGTAGAAAGAATGCTGGGCCTGCTACTACAGATGGCTATGCGTTTGGAGGACATGTTTTGCAGTTTTCGGCACAACAGGCAAAGTTGGCCAATGGCCATACCATTGAGCTAAGCAAAAAAGAAGCCATGCTGCTTCAGCTGCTGGTGCAGCACGCGGGCGAGGTGGTAACCCGCGAAAAAATACTGCAAACCGTTTGGGGCTATCAGGTGTTTCCTACCACGCGTACCATTGATAATTTTATACTCAATTTTCGAAAGTACTTCGAGGAGGATAGCCGCAACCCCCGCCATTTTCATGCCGTACGCAGCATGGGGTATAAGTTTACTCCCTAAGGCCGTACACCAATGCTATATCGGGCGGTGTGCTCCAAGATGCCACTGTTTAGATGGTTCAGTCCCTGTCGTATGCTGTAGTATGGGTTCAAAAAAGCGCTTTAGGAAGGGCTCTTTAGTGTCAGCAAGGCTGCTTACTAGCAACATTTTTTTGCGGGTGTAAGATTTTAACCCAAGTTGCAGCAAGCCAGCAACTTAATAACGATGCTATGACTGCACATTTTGCCAGTCGTTTTGAAGAGGAGCTGAATAAAATCGCATAAATCGCTTCATAATGGGGTTCTACTGGAAATGCAATGGTAGCTTTTTTAGCATAAAATGTTGTTTCAAAATAAATCTGAATACAGCCTTTTTAGATAAATGCACGTCAATCAATTATTTGTGTACCAATGACCGGTGCTTTGTAATTGGTAAGCAACATTACCGACAACCGCATAATTGATGCCCAAAATGAGCTCCTCTCATATTGTTCATTTTTATTCCACTAAATTTCCAGTATAACCATCTTTTCTGTGCAGCATCCAACTGTTTAGAATAACATAGAAAGGGGTTAACAAGGTTTTTACAGGCTCGCCGTCATCAGCTGTCACTTTGCTTCTCATCAATTTTCACAAATAAATCCTCCATCGTCACCACCGAATCAATCAGTCCGATGCTATGCTCATTGGGTATCAGCTCAAATGTGGTAACAAGCGTTTGGAATATCTGCTTTCTTGTTTTGGTTTGCTCTTTAAAAATGTGTTCCCTGTTGCGTAGTACTTCGGCATATCTGCCATCCACAGAAAACGCGCTGCTAAAGTATTTCATTTCGCATAGGTTGATGCACTGATCGCGGCGGTCAATCAACAAATCAATTTGAGCACCGCCGACATGGTTACCGGGGCTGCGCCACGAACTGCTTTCTGTATAAATTTGGGTAATGCCTAATCTTTTCTCAATGGCGGCAATATGCTTTACGCAAAGGGTTTCAAAGGCAAGCCCACTCCAGCTTGTATAGGCGGGAGTATTGCTTAGTTTTTGCCAAGCGCCTTTTGCCATCGTACGGTTAGGCTCCATGAATTTTAAGTAAAATAGTGAAAATTCATCTGTTAGCTTATAAATGCTGTCTTTGAGTTTTTTTCCAAATGGAATATAGGGCGTAATAAATCCGGCAGCAGCTAATTCGTCAAGCAGGTTACTTGCTGTGCCACCGGTTTGCAAGTCGCCTGCTTCTATTAAAGCATTGCGGCTAAGCCCCATTGTTTTGGCCGCCAATACCCTTATGATTTTTACATGGCGGTCGGCCTCATCAAAAAGAGAGTGGTATAATTCATTGAATTCATCATATAAAAAACCGTTTTTTCGAAAACAGGCTTCGTCAATCATTTGGGCTGCACTTTTACCCGGCTTAACCATGTCGAGGTATTGGGGAATACCGCCTACAGCCATGTATAATTGTACAATCTGATAATGATTGAGATGTACGCCCCTGCTTTTTAGGAATAATTCAGTTTCGTATAGATTAAAAGGCGGCAATATTATTTTGTAGGTAATGCGGTTATGCAATCCCCCTTTATTTTGAACCACTTTTTTTATCATCCAGCTTGCGGCCGATCCGCAAATAACAATGGTAACATTTGGCTTATTGGTTGCCCAAGTGTTCCAAAAGTTTTCAAAGGCGGCTAAAAAATTCGATTTAGGAGTATGCATCCATGGAAATTCATCTAGGAAAACTACAATCCGCCTGCTTCTTTTTCTATTGAGTAAGGTTTCCAACGTGTCAAAAGCATCAAACCAGTCTCTTAGTTTTTGCAACGGCTTGCCAGCATTTTATTGGTCTGCCATTGCCTTGTAAAAATGGGAAAGCTGTACATTTGAGGTTACGTTATGGATGCCTGAATATTGAAAGTTCATTTTATGATGAAGATATCGTTTTATAAGGTAAGTTTTGCCAACACGTCTTCGTCCATACATAGCATCTAGGGATGCTTTATAATATTATAACGCATTGTCTAACATAGACTTATATATTTTTCTCCCTATAATTTCCGTATAATTCATAATAGAAATAAGTATGTAGCAAAAACTATTAGATTTGGCTACTGATATTAAAAAAATAGCCAGCCAAATCTATGTTTTTTATACAGATTTGGCTGGCTATACCACCCATTGCCTGATGGCTGGCTGCATGGCAATATGTATCCTACACCTTCACCAACTTCCACTTCCCCCTCCTAAAAACCATCCATGCCGCAAGGGCTATCAATGTTTCAGCTATAGGGATGGCTATAAAAACGCCAGTAGGCCCTAAGGCAATGCCTTTTGCCAGCCACCAGGCAAATGGCACCTGAAACAACCAAAATCCAAAGAAGTTGATGATGGTAGGTGTACGCGTATCGCCGGCACCATTTAATGTATTGGTCATTACCATTCCAATGCCATAAAAAATATAGCCCAAGCTTATGATACGTAGTGCCGTAGTCGCATGATGAATGGCAGCGGAATTCTGTGTGAAAAATCGAATAATCCACGGAGCGCCAGACACGAAAATTGCCGTTACAAAAGCCATAAACCAAATATTGTAACGGGTGGTAATTTGTACTGCTTTTTCGGCAAGCTGCGGTTGTTGTGCACCCAAATGCTGCCCCACAAGGGTAGCGGCAGCATTACTAAGGCCCCAGGCAGGCAAAATGAAAAATATGAGTACCCTGATGGCTGTTTGATACCCTGCTGAGGCATCTGCCTGACCTGTTTCGGCAACCAGCCTTGCTAGCACAATCCAACTGCCCGATGCAATGATGAATTGCAGGGTGCCCGGCGCGGCAATGCCTGCCAGCGTTTTCATAACAGGTACATTCCAGGTAATATGGCTCATTACCAGCTTTATTTGCCCGGTGCCTTTTTGTAAGTGGTATAGCTGATAAGCAACCCCTAAAGCCCTACCAATGCAGGTAGCAATAGCTGCCCCGTCAAGTCCAAGCCACCTAATAAACAAGGGGTCGAGTATAATATTGGCAAGGTTGGCAATCCACAGGCTCTTCATAGCAATGGCTGCATTGCCCGCGCCACGAAAAATGCCATTTATGAGAAACAACAGCATAATAACACCGCTGCTACCCATCATAATGCGGGTGTAACCGGTACCTATATTGATGGTGGTTTCATCGGCGGCCATTAGGCGTAATATATCGGGTGCATACCAGGTGCCAGCAATGCTTAGCACCAGAGCAATGGCCAGTGCCAGCAAAATGGATTGCATGGCGGCTTCACGGGCACCACTTATATTTTTTTCGCCAACACGCCGTGCTACCATGGCAGTTGCAGCCATGCTAATGCCTATGGCCAGTGAGTACACGATGGTAATAACCGATTCTGTTAAGCCAACCGCAGTAACTGCATGATTGCCTAGCCAACGATTAACAAAGAAAATATCCACAAGTGCAAAAACACTCTCCATACTTAGCTCGAGTACCATGGGGATAGCCAACAGCACAATGGCTTTGCGGATATCCATGGTGGTGAAATCATGCTGCGTATCGCTGAATGAAAGTTTGATGGTTTGGTAAACAGAACGCATCTGTTTACGGATAGAATTAAAAGTCATTTGAAAATGAATGAGTAAGGTAAAAGAAATAGATGTTACCGGTTGGCAGGTAAGCCTTACTCATGGCGGGCAATAGAGTACAAGGCTTACGACAAGAAGAAAAACATAGTCGTAAAATTTTATTGTGGAGCAAATGTGAACAGAATTATTGAAATAAACAACAGTTTCTGAAAAAAATCACATGGATATGTGGTAGATAAAGAATCGCCAAAAGAAGATCAATAGAAATCCTTCAGCAACACTTCGCTATCTACGAGAGTTTCAACACCAGCCTGGGTTACTATTCCATGCCTCGTAATAAAGGTAAGAAAAACTGTTTTTTTTGTACCCGACTCCCAGCCAAAGTGCTGCATCCTAAGCCGCAGAATTTCAGCATATTGTTTTGTAATGATGAATGGCTTATGATGATATTTAACTTCACAAAGGTTAATGCACTGGTCATTGCGATCTATTAGCAAATCTATTTGATGATTACCGATTAATTGGTGGCTTTTAATTTGGTAAGCGTACTGTTGTGAAATTACTGCCGCTATGCCAAGTTGTTGCTTTATAGACTGTATATGCCGGAAACAGAAATTTTCAAATGCATATCCTTGCCATAGTTTAAAGGGTTGACTTTGGCTAATCAGGTTCCAGTCACTTGTTTTTTTACCATCCATAAACTTGAGGTAGAAAACTGAAAATTCATCTATGAGCCTGTAGAGGGTTTCTTTTTTTGCATTGGTAAAAGGGGGGGTGCTTATAATGAATCCCGAAAGTTCAAGTTCGGAAAGCATCCTTGTAAGCGTTCCGCCGCTTGCAATTCCTGTAAGTTTTATAATGTCATTTTGACTTACCCCTTTCCACGTAGAATAGCAGGCTTTAATAACGCTGATATAGGATTGATGATGGGTAAATAAGGCTGCATATAGATTCTCAAATTCATTTTTGAGTGCTGCATTGTCTTTAAAACATAACGTATTAACCACCTGAGCCACACTTTTTGACTTATCTATCAGCTTGAGGTAATAGGGTATGCCTCCAAAAGTCATATAAAGCTCTGTAATCTGTTCATCGTTGAACTTGAGGCCTCTTTCATGAAGATATGCTTTGGTTTCGGAACAGGTAAATGGCTGTAGGTGTATTTGTCTTGTTACCCTGTTATGCAGCCCTCCCGTATTTTGAATGACGTGCTTTATCATCCACGATGCCGCCGACCCGCAAACGGCTACTACTATTTTTTGTTTGCTGGCCCAGTTATTCCAAAAGAATCCAAATCCTTTTAAAAAATCTGATTTTTTACCTGCTATCCATGGTAACTCATCTATAAAAACGACCTGCTTTTTAGTAAACGGTTTTGCCGAAAGCAATTCAATCAGTATTTGAAATGCCGCTAGCCACGATGGTATGATATTGGGTACGGCCTTTTTACCAAAGGTTTGTTGCAAAGAAAAAGTAAAAGCATTTAATTGCTCTGTTCGGGAGCCACCCTGAACGCCAATAAACTCAAACGCCATATGATCTTTGAAGGTTTCCCTGAGCAGGTAGGTTTTTCCAACCCTTCGCCTGCCCAATACGCTTACCAGTTCTGCTTCCTGTGTTGATAACAAATTGGTAAGTACCTTTATTTCTTCGTGTCTGCCTACCATACTTCTATTTTATACTGAGCGAAATGTGGGTCAAATATATCACATTTCGCTCGGTATAAATTTATACGGAGCGAAATGTGTGTATAAAATGCTACATTTCGCTCAGTATAAATGAAGTGTTTTTTTAATCCCTGTCATTTTTTTGAGGCTTTTCTTCGTGTTCATGGGTTTGTTTTTTAGTGTACCTTTGCTAATAGAGTTAACAGTTTGTTGCCACCGCACATGGCACTAGCAATTTAGTGTTCTCAACATACCAAAGAATTTCTTGGCCAATAGCTTCAACCCTCCACATGGTGCAGCAATGCATAGTAGGGGCACAATTCTATAGCCTAATGCCGTATCCCGTGGCTGATTACAAGATTCAACAGTTTTATACTCGCTTCTTTGCTATATCTTTATTAAAAAGGCCCAATGCGGTTTTATTGGGTTCAATACCCCAAATGATATCACGGTGTTTTGCTCCTTTAAAAAAATCGATACGCCGGCCTTTGTTTGCACCAACATCCAAAATTTTTTCAACTGGTTGTAGGGTTATTTTTTTGTAAGCTTTTCCAGCCCAGTCTCTAAAGCCCGTTGCCCGTGCAGGCAAATGGCCTGTTTTACGGCTTTTACCCCAAGAAATAATAGCATAACTGGGTGTTACTTATCTAGTCGATCAATTTCAGCACCTGATTTATTCGGGTTTCAAAAGATTCCTGACTAACGGCTTCGGCCAGCGGGTTGTACAATTGGTTGTCAATATCGGCCACAAGTGCGGCTACCAAATCGGCATCGTTGGCGCTAAAACCCCGTTTTATCAATTCGGTTTGTAAGTTACTTGGTCCAATCGACCATTTTTGCTTTAACTGGTTCAAAAGCTGTTTTTTGGTATCGGTAAGGTATTTTTTAAAATCGCTTTGTGGACTGCCGGTGGGGGCCAAGGCAGTTTCAACGGCTGCTGGTACGGCAGTATATGGCTCGGGTCTCGCCTGTATGGCGGTGCGTTTCGAGCTTCCCTTGCTGCTGGAAGCGTCGGTGGAGTAGCGTGTTTGCGGTTCGTGTACCACCTCATCGAGGCTTTGGCGCCATTTGCGGCGGTAATGCGCAAGCTTGCGCGCCCTACGCTTGCGCAACACCACAAAAGTAAGCGTGCCCAAAAGCAGCAGTGGCGTAGCAATAGTTACCACATCGGCCAGTAGTGAGGGTTCGCGGCTGCTGCCAGCTGCACCCACCGGGGTTTCAGTTACCGATGTTTCATTGGTTACCACCAACGAGGCTGGCCCGGTTACAATGGTATCGTACCGCTTAAGCCATGGGTCGAAAAATGTCAAGCTAAAAGTTGGCAGCACCAATTTGCCCGGCACTTTGCTGCTAAACCTAAAAATATACACCCGCTTTCCTTTTAGCGGTATTGCTTGAGAGTCTAAATTCTCTATGATTTTGGGTTCAAACGCCTCCACGCCCGGTGGCCAGCTTAGCTTTGGGGCCTGCACCATGGCCCAGTTGCCAATGCCTTGCAGTTCCACCTCATAGCTGCCCACTTGTTGCAGAGCCAGCTCGCTTTTGTCAAGCTTTGCGGCTATGGTAAAGCGGCCCACGGCACCATCAAAACTTGCAGGTTTATCTGCCGTAGGTAGCGGTACCACATTTATCGAAATGGGGTTGCTTTTTACCAAATACGGCACATTTACATAGTTGTCGGGCGAGTAGGGGTCGTACTGCTGCATGTTTTGGTACGAGGGGATTACCCTAAATTGCACCGTCGCATCTATTTCTACGGGCTCAAGCGTAAGTTGCCCCGATTGTAGGGGAAACAATTGCACCCGGCGTACCGTATAAACCTTAAACATTTTACCATTTAAGCGCACCAAATCATACTCGTTGTTCGACACTTGGCGCATGTCCACGCTACTAAAGCCATTAAAGGAGGGCCGCTTGGTAACGCTGGCATTGAGGCTAACGCGGCTATAAAGCTTGTACTCTGCCACCAGTGGCTCGCCCTCAAAGCACTGCTGTTTGGAAACGTTTACTTGCAGAAACAGGTTGGCTGCAATTTTTCGCTGCGCATTTTCGCCACTGCGCAGCAGGTAGCCGTCGTAGTCGTCTTGCACCGGGGGTGCGTTTGGAAGCGCATCGGCTTTGCTATACTGGTTGGCCAAGCTGCCGCCGCCATTGGGCGCATCGGTGGCATCTACGGTTACCATCAAGGCGCTGCTTACGCGTTGGGTGCCATTTATAGTGGCAGTAGCCCCGGGTAGGGTAAGCTTACCCGCTGTGTTGGGCTTTAGCACGTATTGGTAAGCCATGCGGCTGGTGGTTTGGCCGTTTACCGTCATGCTGCTGCTGCTCATGTTGGGGCCACTCACCAGCTGCCATCCCGTAAAAGTGGGTGGCGTAATATTTTCAATGTTGCCGTTTTGGGCTTCGTAGCTTACTTCCAACAGCTCGTTCTTAGCAATTTTACTGGCCGAGGCCTTGGTGGTAAAGCTTATCTGTGCAATGCCATGCTGTAGCAGCGCACAAACACACCATATTAACATCAACAAATGCTTCATTACGAGAGATAGTAGCCAGCCTGGCCAACGGGTTTTGTAGCGGCAAAATAGCACCAATGCCCGTAATGGCCAAAATCGACCTTTGGCAAAAAGAATAGGCTATGATTTTTCAATAACATGAGTTCTAATAAACCCTTGTTTCTGACGCTTTGCAAACAGCTTTGCCATCACCATTGGCGTAGCGTGTGTATAACTATTGGCGTTTCATGTGGCTTTTTAAACCCCTGTGTATAAAATACTTAACGCAACCCCAACACCCAAGTTACCTTCACCCGCACAAATTTTGCTGTTCAGTTATGTTAATTTCTGCGCTTTCTGCATTCTTAGAACCAGTAAACCCAAACGATCTTGCCGAGGATGAGGGTTTTTTAAACGGACAAATTGGAAGTTATTTAGCAGATGACAACCAAGTAGATACCGCCAATTTGGTGCTGCTGGGCTGCAACGAGTGGCGTGGCGCGGGCCCTGTGGCCCATAAAAACGATGCCAACAGCATAAGGCAAAAGTTTTATCAGCTCTACCATTGGCATACCGAAGTAGCCCTGGCCGATGCTGGCAATGTAAAGGTGGGAGCCACCCTTGCCGATAGCTACGCGGCCTTAAAAACCGTGGTAAAAGAGCTGCTGCAGGCCGGTAAAAAGGTGCTGGTATTTGGTGGCAGCCACGACAATACCATTGCCCTTTACGCTGCCTTTGCGCACGATGGGCGTGTAATTGAAGCCTCGGTAATTGATGCCCTTATTGATTTGGACGCCGACAACCCCATTGCCAGCCGCAACTTCCTCTTTCACTTGCTAACCAGCGAACCCAATTTTGTACGTCATTTCAGCCTCATAGGCTTTCAAAGCTATTTTGCGTATCCGCGGCTGCTCGAAACCATTGATAAGCTGCGGTTTGATTGCTATAGGGTAGGGCGTGTGCAAGAAAAAATGGACGATATTGAACCCGCCATACGCAGCAGCCAACTCCTTAGTGTGGACATTAATGCCTTGGCCCATGCCTATGCGCCGGTAAATACCCTAAGCCCCAATGGCCTTACCGGGCAAGATATGTGCAAGCTGATGCAGTATGCCGGCATGAGCGCCACCAATGGCGTAACCGGGCTGTTTGGTTTTGCCGGCAACGATAGTCAGGGCCTTACCGCCATGCAATTGGCGCAAATGATGTGGTACTACTTGGATGGCGTGCAAAAATTGGCCCACGAAGTGCCAGTGGAAAACCGGGACGGCTACAACGAATACCATACCCTTTGTGCTGAGGTGGATACGCTGTTTTTGCAAAGCCGCAATACCAACCGCTGGTGGATGCAAATGCCCGATGGCAGCTTTATGGCTTGCAGCTATGCCGACTACCAAGCCGCCAGCAACAACGAACTGCCCGAGCGCTGGCTGCGGGCACAAGAGCGGATGTAGCGGTGTGGGGTAGTGTCCTGCAATTACACCACTTCAAGTATTGGCATACCCCCTATTTTTGCCGCCTCAAACACAAATTCCCAATCTCATTTATATGATCGACGTTATACTTGGCCTGCAATGGGGCGATGAAGGAAAAGGCAAAATTGTTGACTACTTCGCGCCACAGTACGACATCATTGCCCGCTTTCAGGGCGGGCCAAATGCCGGCCACACCCTCTACGTGCAAGGCCAAAAAATAGTACTGCACCAAATACCCAGCGGCGTTTTTCACCCGCACACCACCAACCTTATTGGCAATGGCGTGGTGCTTGATGCCGTAACCCTAAAGCGCGAATGCGAAACCGTAAAAAGCTTTGGGGTAGATGTGCGCAGCAACCTGTTCATTAGCGAACGCACCCACCTCATTTTGCCCGGCCACCGCGCCCTCGACAAGGCCAGCGAGCTACAAAAAGGCGATGCCAAAATTGGCAGCACCCTCAAAGGCATTGGCCCCGCTTACATGGATAAAACCGGCCGCAATGGCCTTCGCGTGGGCGATTTGCTTCACAAAAGCTTTACCAGCAACTACATAAAGCTGCGCCTAAAGCACCAGCGCCTCCTCGATAATTTCAACTTTCAAGAAGACATCAGTGCCGGCGAAGACGAGTTTTTTGAAGCCATCGAATTTTTGCGCAGCCTCAACATTGTTTCTGGCGAATATTTTATAAACGATGCGCTGGCCAAAGGCAAAAAGGTATTGGCCGAGGGTGCCCAGGGCAGCATGCTCGACATCGATTTTGGCACCTTCCCCTTTGTAACCAGCAGCAGCACCATTACCGCCGGCGTGTGCAATGGGCTTGGCGTGGCACCGCAAAAAATACGCGATGTACTGGGCGTAACCAAGGCCTACTGTACCCGCGTGGGCAGTGGCCCCTTCCCCACCGAGCTAAACAACGATACTGGCGAGCAACTGCGCCAAATAGGCAGCGAGTTTGGTGCCACCACAGGCCGGCCACGCCGCTGCGGCTGGATCGATTTGGTAGCCCTCAACTTTGCCTGCATGGTAAATGGCGTTACCAAACTCATCATGACCAAGGCCGATGTGCTCGACCAATTTGAAACCCTGCAAGTGTGCACCGCCTACAACATCGACGGCAGCCCCAGCACGCAAGTGCCCTTCCAAATTACCCGCGTCGAGCTCGAGCCCATCCTGCAAGCCTTCCCAGGCTGGCAAACCAACAGCACCGGCATCACCACCGGCCAGCCCTTGCCACCAGCCATGGATAGCTACATTGCCTTCATCAATCAACACCTTGGCGTACCCATCAAGTGGGTAAGCAATGGCCCCGGCCGCGATCAAATTATTAGCCTCTAAATTATTTTTTGGGGCTATCGTCCGCATTGCAAAGCCAAGCAGCGGTTCGCGCTGTACGCCAGTACGCCGCGCACCCAACGCTGTTGGGTGCTGCTTGGTACTGTGCTCCCATCGCGCAGCCCTTAGGCCGTAGTACTACTATGGGGCATGGGCAGCCATGCACCCACACCAGCGGCCTAGCTTTGGGGCAAACCTTAGCCACCCTAAAAAAAATCGAAAATATTTTTGGAGATATAAATTGCAGTCCCAAATTTTACACATCCTAATTGACTAAACACCATGGCAGTTAAAAAACCAACCGGTGCCGGCAAGCCCACCAAAGCAACCCCCGCCAACGAAACCAGTGCCTCTACCAAGGCCAAGCAAAAAGCCGAAGCCCAGGAAGACGAAGACCTTGATCTTGACGCCGACGATATGGACATCGCTGCGGCAAAACCCGCCCCCAAAGCCGCTGGGTCCAAAAAGGGCGCCAGTGCCGCCAATGATGATGAAGACGACGATGAGGACGGCGACGAAGACGAAAAAGACGAATGGGAAAAAGGCGACGGCGAAGAGGAAGACAGTTGGGACCCCGACTTCGATGAGTTTGATTTGCCCAAGTCAACTGCCAAAAAGGGCGGCTCCGGCAAAAAAGACAGCGAGGAAGAAGAGGACGACTTTAAAATGGACGAAGGCATGGATGAGTTTGACGACCTCTTTGGCGGCAAAGGCAACGGCTTCGACGACGACGACGATTATTAGAACCATGCGCCCAAAGCGCCTGCAAGCGGGCGTTCTTGGGGTACTAGCCTACAGCGTCGAAGATTAAACCTGAAGTAATGTTGCCCAAGCGGGCCCATTGATACCTTAAAAGATTACAGCAGGGCTTGTCCATGCATAAATACTGCACAACATTGCTGCCCCCTGCGTGTTCTAGAGAGCCATGGCCAATACAAAGCGGCCACGGGTAATCCACAAAATTTAAAACTAACCCACGGAACAGCGTTTTCCCATTTCCGATTATAGCACCACCAAGCAGCAATTGCTGCATTGGGCCAATACATTCAACCACTGTTGTTTTTTCGATAACAACCTGTATGCATCCCCGCTGCAGCAGCATGAGTGCCTGGTGGGTGCGGGTGTGCAACACGCCATTAGCGCGCCTGCGGGCAGTGCCCTGCAGCAGTTACAGGCTTTTTTGCACCGCCACCGCCACCAGTGGATGTTTGGCCACTGTGGCTATGGCCTACAGGCCGAATTGGGTGGCCCGCCCAGTGCGCACCCCAATAGGCAAGGTTTTGCCGATTTAAGCTTTTTTGTGCCACAGGTGGTGGTGCAGCTTGGCGCAGAAAGCATCCAGATTATCTGCACGCAGCCACAGAGCGCCACATCCCCGGCGCAGCACTGGCTGCACATACAGCAGCAGCCGGTTGCTTTGGCTCCAACATTGCCCACCGGCAAGGCCAACGCCGGCCCCGTTACCATGGTGCCCCGCACCAGCCGGCACCACTATCTAGAGCATGTTAGCAGCCTGCTTCAGCACATTGCCCGCGGCAACTGCTACGAAATAAACTACTGTCAAGAGTTTTTTGCCGAAAACACTGCCGTGGAGCCGCTACAGCTTTATCAGCAACTTTGCGCCGCCTCGCCCAATCCGTTTAGCTGCTACTACAAGGTGCAGCAGGCCCATTTGCTGTGCGCCAGCCCCGAGCGCTATTTGCTGCGCACTGGCAACCGACTTACATCGCAGCCCATAAAAGGTACCGCTGCCCGCGCCGGCGCCCCCCTGGCCGATGAGGCGGCCCGCCAAGCCTTGGCACAAAGCCCCAAAGAACAGGCCGAAAATGTAATGGTGGTAGATTTGGTGCGCAATGATCTCAGCCGCATTTGCCAGCCCGGCAGCGTACAAGTAGATGAGTTATTTGGCATTTATAGCTACCCGCAAGTGCACCAGATGATCAGCACCATCAGCGGACAGCTGCTGCCAGACTTAGATCTATCACATATTTTGCGGGCCACCTTCCCCATGGGCAGCATGACTGGTGCACCTAAGCAGCGGGTTTTGCAGCTTATTCACCAATACGAGCAGGCCCACCGCGGCATATTTAGCGGCGCCGTTGGCTACGTGCAGCCCAATGGCAATTTCGATTTTAATGTGGTTATTCGCAGCCTTATGTACAATGC
>RDXD01000163.1 GCA_004292575.1 Bacteroidota bacterium | reverse complement strand
CCAACTGGTGGGTACTTACCAGTTTGCCCTGCATGACAATGGTGCCTACAAACTCACCCCACTGTTTTTGCATATCTTGCAACTGCTGAGGTGTTGGTTGTTCGTTGCTGGGTTCAAATCTGAACAGCAGCATAAATTCTTTGTTTGGTAGCATGCTTTTGTTTTATTGGTTATTGATGGGTCAAAGGTGGCCCACCACAACTAACCAATACTTGTCCTATGACAAGAAAAACTACTCGGTTGAAATTTCTTTGCGAATGCGGCTGAGTGAGGTATCGGTGACGCCCAAAAAAGTGGCAATGTGTTTTAGTGAAACATTTTGAATGATGTTGGGCTTTGACTTTAAAAGTTTCAAATAGCGCTCCTTGGCCTGATCGGCTATAAGCGATATGCTGTGTTCTTTAAGGGCAAAATAACTACCCACCAATAAACCCCGCTGCTGCTCGCGGTAGTTGGTAATGGTATTAAACATGGTCTGGAAGGCATCAAATCCAATTTCCCAGCACACACAATCGGTGAGGGCCTGAATATTTTCGCGGGTAGGCATAAAAAAGAAAATGGATGGGTAGTCAATTACCACATCGCCGCTGGCGTATAGGTTAAACGTAATGTCATTGCCTTCGGTATCAATTACATACGACCGCACAAAACCCGTTTCCACAAACCAGTACTTTTTTTCTACTTGGCCCTCACGCAGCAGGTAATCGTTTTTTTGAAAAGTAACTTTCTTGTACTGCGGTCTTATCTGCTCCAATTCCTGCTGGGTAATACCGCTGGATGCAAATACCTGTGTCAAAAAATGTGGTTCGAGTAGAATGGCCATGGTTGTATTTGGGTTTGTTTTGGTGTTACATTTTACAACGATTCACTGTTTCTAGAAGTGGATAGGGTTAACAAGCGGCACCGCAAGTTGCGTTTTTTCGTTTGGTTTTCCAAAGCTCGGTATCCGGTAGTTTAGCTATCCGTAGGCATGTGGCAAGAAAGGCTTTGTATTGGGTTTAGCCAGTAAAATTAGATAGCCATTTACAATTAACAAAGCCAAGGAAGCTGCAAGTCAGTTGGTATACCAAAGACTCACAAATTTTTAAAGGTAAAAACGGTTCACTAAGCGCAATGGCTACCGTTGGTTTGATTTAGGCCGCAGCCCGCTCTTTGGCTTTAGTGGCAGCCGTATTGACGGTGGGGGTGGTGGCATCTTCAAACCCAGCAACTCATCTATCCGCACCAGAGCGTAGCCCATGGCACGCAGCTCTTGTATAAGCAATGGCAGCAAGTAGTAAAACTTATCGGTACGTGCGGCATCGGCGCCCAGGTGGAGCAGCAGCACGTGGCCATTGAGGCCAGAGGGTGTTTGCCTGGCTTTAGTAACAATGGAGCTAAATATGGCATCGCTGCTGCGGTAGTTGGCCATACTGGGCGTAGTATAATCGGCAGCACTTAGGGTGCCCGGTGTATTGTTGATGAGTGTAAGGCCAAGACTTTTGGTCCAGGCTGCAATGCTGTCGTTGTACCATTCATAGGGGGGCAAAAACAACGGTGCTCGGTTAGGGGTAATGCCGAAAGGCTTTAGTGCGTCGTAGTTGGCTTGTACATCGGCGTCAAACTCGGCTTGGGTAATGTAGAGGCTGTCGCGGTTGGTCCAGGGTGCGTACAACAGGTGTGCATCGCTGTGGGCACCCACGTAGTGTCCGCCAGCCACCAATTGCCGCACGGCCTGCGGGTAGCGCCGCGCAAAATCGCCAGTTAAAAAAGCCGAGGCCTTCACCTTCTCTTTGGTCAGTATCTTGGCAATATCGGCCGCCCCATCGGCAAATTCATGGCCGGCAAATACCAGTGCCAGCCGCTTTTGGCTGCTATCGGCCCTTACAATGGCGCCGTATGCCACGGTGTTTCCGGCGGGCTGCTGTTGCTGGGCCTCGTGGGCTTTGGCCGCCAGCAAATACACCAAGCTGGCCGTGCCATCCATGGTGGGTTCATTGGTGCTGTAGTCGCCAAAATCGTCGTGATATACAGCCAGATTGCTCTGCCAGGGCGCGTAGCCATCGGGGCGCTGCAGGTGTATGCCTATGAGGCTGCCATAAATGCTGCTATATACTGGGCCATCTACCAGCCCACCGCTAATGGGTATGCCTTTTAGTTGGGTAAATGCGCTGTGGGGATACTGCGGTGAAGTACCTTGGGCGGGCAGCCCCACCACCATGCTTGTACCCCAGGGGTTACAACCCAGCAGCCAGTCTATATTGGCCTGCTCTAAGGCAGCGAAAGCCGTATCGGCACTGGTTTGGCGGTACCAAAGGCACTGGGTGGCAAAAGCCACGGTAAGGTTATTGCTACACCACACAAACGGGATGCCACGCAAAAAAGCATTTTGCTTGGCTTTGGCCCATACCTGCACGATGCCCTTTTTTTGATAAACCAAGGCTTGGTTGCTGGCGGGCGGGCCCTGGTGTGTATTAGCCAGGGCTTGATGGCCAAGGTTTATAAAGGGATACCATTGGTAATGCCGGGCTGTATCGGCACCCAGCCAGGGGGTAACCGGCTCCTGTTGCATAAATTTAAGCGCATCGGCCTTGTATTGCGGCTTTTTAGTAATGGCATACAACTGGGTGGCTGCCAGTTCCATATCGTCGGTCCAGTTGTCTTCTTCGTAAAAGTAAGGCGCACGGTGGGGCGCAGTTTGGCAAACCCCGGGCTGGGCCAGCCCCATTTGGTACACATTGGCCGCCCGCTCGGCCAAGCGCAGGGCCAGTGCACCTTGCTGTGGTTGCAGCATTTGGCTACCTAGCGCAAAGGCGGCTGCATACTTGCCGGCAATGTTGGCAATGCCGGTGCTGCGGTTTTTATACTTGGCGGAGCCTTGTGGCCTACCTGTGGCGGCATACACAGGGCGGCGAAACCCGAAGCCATATTGGTCATCCAGGCCCGGGAGGCGCAGGCTAAGATGGTCGCGGTCGTCGCCAATTTGGTGGTAGAGTTGATTTTTTTGGGGGTGCATTTTTACCAACCAGTCCAAACCCCAGCGGGCTTCATCCATCACATCGGGCAAACCATTGGCACCGGGTAAACCATTGGCCTGGTGGGCATCGGTAAACACGCCGCCAAAATCGCGGTAGGCACTCAGCAATTGGTAGGTGGCATTGGCGCTGGTGGTGCCGTACTGCAAGTAATCGCTGGCATCGTGCCAGCCACCCCACGCGTTGATGATGCTGCTATCGGGTAGGGGCCCACCAAGGGTATAACCATCGTGGTGGTGGCAGCTATCGGCCATTGTGGGGTTGAAGCCGCTGCGCTGCTGCCGCATGTAGCGCAAGCAAAAATCGGGGGTGCCTGCATACACTTGGTGCCCCACCGTAATGGCGCCGCTGGCAATGCTATCGTTAACCACCAACCGATAAGTGCCGGGCTGCACCAAACCACCCAAGTAAATGCGGTAAGTGCTTGCAAATGGACCGTAACTGCCATAGTTGACCTCGTTGGGCTTCTGTACGGTATAAACCACGGCGCCGGTGCTGGCATTGAGTACGGCATAATGGTTCAGCACAAACTGGGGCTGCTTGCTGGCCAGCACCACGCCTTTGATAGAGCCCGGGGTATAGCCCAGCAAATTGTATCGAATAACGGTTTGGGCATGCCCAGCCAGCACCCCTGCCAGCAGCAAGCCAAACACCATGGTTTTAAGCATGGGCGAAAGGTAGTAAGAACCTGCAAACCACCGACGACCGTTGCATTTTTTGGTGTGTGAACTAACGGCTACTGGCACCACATGACGGTTATACCAACGGCCGCAATCATTACCCAAGACTGCGGTTTAGGCGCCGCTAGTACCAAATGGCGGCCCCTAGCTGTTTGAACCAACAAAGCCAGGTTTTAGTGGAAACAGGCGACACACAAGTAATTACTGATGAAGATGCGTTGCTTAAGCCTGATTAAAAAACCTTTGACTGTGCGTGGGTGAAAGACCTAACAACAAAAGCGCTTGGAAAGCAATGGGCGAAAATTTCTCAGAGAGGTCTCCGAATATTTTTCCGAATGAGTTTAGGTGTTTTCAGAAGCCGCACTACCGACCGTTAAAATGTGCTGACATTTAAAAAATGCCGGCCCTCGCTATTGAAAAACGCAGCTACTTATGCTTCACAAAGCTGCCCTTGCAATATGTGTAGGCGGCTGTGTGAGGAAAGCGGAGCACCTTTAACCATAAGGCTGTTTGCATGGGGCGTCTTGACAAGTAGGGATGTGGTGAAGAGCAGCGACCTGCCACAACGTTGTCAGCTTTTTAGATGCGTCAACCAAAAGGAATGGCCAAGTGGACAGAAAGCAACCCGTTTTTTGCTTTTAGCATACTTGGAAAACCGAATGATGGGAGACTGCCACCTACCCTTTTGAAAGGTGCGGTGGCGAAAATTGCCTTAAACAACTGAATTGGTGCCGTTTTTTAGAAGCATAGCATTTGCTATTTATACCGATCTTCAAGTATTTTCATTAATGACTGTAATCCAGTCAAAGTGCCTTGAAAATAATTTGAATTTCGAAAACCAGGAATAAATGCAGTTTCAACAATTTCTTTTGTCTCCTCATTAGTCGGTATTTTTTGAATGCCATATCCATTTTGAATTCTAATTCGCTTATATCCTTGCGAAATACCGACGAGTACGCCATTATTTTTGTCTTTTTGGCCTATTGCCCAAGCGTTTGCAATTTTCAAAGTAAAGGCATCCAAGCTATCCTTCGTTGTCATAGTGGTATCAATGGTAACAACTGCTATTTGAATTGAAGTTCTGTTTTCAAAGTCGTGAAGCAAACTATCAAGGGTTTGTTTTTCTTTTTGTGCAAACAGAAATTCAAAGTCGCTTAAATAACCAATTGGCTCGGGAAGGCTGCCTTGAAACTGTTGCTGGCTATGTGGAGCCGCGTGTGTATGTTTTGGTATTGCCTTGCTAGAATAAGACTCGCAGGAAGCAGCCGCGATGACTGTCCCAAAGAAAAGCAGAACAAAGATTGAGCATTTAAAATTTGGCATTTTTAAACCGGTCTGTAACTAGCGCCCGTGAAAAGCCAGAAAAAGCGCTTCCACTGCAATATGTGAAAATTTCTTGGATGAACATGCGAACATCTTACCAATTAAATTTGATTTTTTTAGCCGTATGCCGAAGCGGGCTATGCCGTACAGCACCAGCTGCGGTAAGGTGAAGCCACTAAACTTGGGCGACACCGTTTTTTTTTCTGAACCGCCCAACAATGCACCGCTGCCCCATGGCCCAGGGACAGCAGCGGCAGCCCCCCAAGGCCCCTGTATTTTTTGGGGCCTTGGGGGCTAAAGCGAATGGCCCGTTGCCAAGGCCTAGCTATGCACTGCGGCCCAATGGCCCCCAATTGATTTTTATAAAACGAATTGATGCCATATTTGTGCCTAAACTTAACGCCATGAAGCTGGTAACGCACCTGTATAACGAAAACGAACAATTGGCCATGTACTACAACGGCCTGCTGTACAATATGGACCAATTGCACCCAGACTTGCCCAACACCATGGGCATGTTTTTAAACTACTGGGACGAGGTGATTGAACTGGCCCAACGCTGCCACCAAGCCATTGTGGATGGGCATATTAGCCCTGCTAAAGCCGTTAACTTTGCGGGTGCAGAGGTGCTGGCACCGGTACCCTTCCCCACCAGCTGCCGCGATGGCTATGCCTTTAGACAGCACGTGGAAACTGCCCGGCGAAACCGCGGCGTACCGATGATTGCTGAGTTTGATGCGTTTCCGGTGTTTTACTTTACCAACCACAACAGCATAAAAGGCCCGGGCACCATTAAGTGCATGCCCGATAGCCTAGATCAACTGGACTTTGAGCTGGAGGCAGCCATTGTAATAAACCGCTATGGCCGCAACATACCGGCTGCGGAAGCCGACCAATACATTGGCGGACTGATGATTATGAACGACCTGAGTGCACGGCGCCTGCAGCTGGAAGAAATGCTGCTTAACCTGGGACCGGCAAAGGGCAAAGATTTTTGCACGGTACTGGGACCCTGGCTGATAACACTGGACGAACTGGCGCCGTACGAAATACCGGCGAAACCGGGGCACACGGGGCTGGCATGGAACCTAAATATGCAGTGCACGGTAAACGGCGTGCAGGTAAGCCAAGCCAACCTGGGCGATATGGACTGGACCTTTGCCGAACTGGTGGAGCGGGCCAGCTACGGCACCTTGCTGCACCCCGGCGATGTAATTGGCAGCGGCACCTGCGGCACGGGCTGCTTTTTGGAACTGAATGGCACTGCTAAACTGCAAGACCCACAAGCTGTGCCACAATGGCTACAGCCGGGCGATGTGGTGGCGCTA
>RDXD01000162.1 GCA_004292575.1 Bacteroidota bacterium | reverse complement strand
TTTGATGCCGATAAACCAAAAAGGTGGGTACTCTAAATATGTGTTTGCCCTGTTCCTCGTGCTGGGGGCTTTGCTTGTACGTTTCCGCTAAATTGTCCACAAAAATTAAGCTGATGGCATTAGAATCCATACCGGCTTGCGCCAGTATTTTTAGCATGCGTGGAACCTCGCGTTTACTATCACCACACCAGGTGCCTAAAAAGATTTCTACACGCAGCTGCCGCATTTGTGGCGCCAAAGCGGCTATGGTAGCCGGATGCGGTTGGTAAGCCGCATAATTGGTACTAAACCATTGGCTGTAGGGCAGTTGTTGAAGCATGGCCGGGCTGCAATGGCCCAGCAGATTTTTTACCGTATCGTAGCGCACCTTTTCGGTATTGGCTACGGGGGTTTTAGACGGTGCTAAGCGGGGCTGGCAGGCAGCCATGGCAATGCACAAAGCAGTGCCGATAATAATTGTTTTCATGAGTATTTTTTTATGTCTCCGCGGCGTTCTAAACGGCCTTAGAGACTTGTTTTAATGGGTACAAATAATTTGAAATAGTTATGTATTTGGGGTGTCCGCACTTTTGGGTAGCCTCTGCAAAAGCAGGCATGCATCGTCGCTGTGCATCTCCAAATCGTTGGTGCAGCAGTGGTTAAAAAAAATCCTTAAACGGATTTACGCTCCATCGTTTTCGTGCATCTCTCAGCCCCGCTATTCGCTGTGATTGAAAAAAGATCGCAGACGGATTTATCCGCAGTAATCTCCGCGTATCTCTTTCTCCTCAAAGTCTCTGTTGGTTAAAAAAAATGCATACGGATTTACTCGCAATACACTCCGTGCATCTCTTTCTCCTCAAAGTCTCCGTGGTTAAAAAAAAGCCACGCCGGTATGGCCGATAGAAAGCATAGGAGCCCCACGGTACAAGGAAGTTGCCGATGATAGAACCAGTGAGAAAGCGGGTAGGAGCGCGGGGTGCCGCAAAAGGGCGAGATGGCTAAACCTGTGGCGGTTGCCAAGGTAGCCGCAGCACCAACTGGTGGCAAAATGGAGGCTGTGCTGCCAGCACAATTTCTACAGTGGGTGTTTTGGGCAAGGGCACTTGGGGTGAGGCATCTGTAACCACCACCATAATTTGCGGTGACGCTACTGTGGCCGCAAGGGTGGCTGTAGCCTCGGGCTGTGCAGCATTAACCGTAAGAATTTGCTGGCATGGGCACCCCATAACCACCGAATTTGGTAATACCTTACAGGCCGCATACTTAAGCTGCCATAAGTAGGCTGGTGCCCCAAAGGCCAGTAACAATATGATGGCGCTAACACGTTGCAATACCAAAATGAATTATACGGCCAAGTTATGCTGATGTTGGTAATGCTGGCAAATTCTTTTTATGGTGCTGGCCAGTGGGGTAAATTGAAACTGGGGTAGTGCCGCCAGCAATTTGCTGTGGCTAAACCGCGATTCGGCCAAACTGGTGCGTGCCGTTTCTTTGGTAATGAAGGGTGCTTTTTGGGTAAAGAAACTGGCCACTGCAGCCAAGCGCCACACCAATGCGGCGGCCAATGCCGACACTTTCTTATGCGGACGCTTGGTGCCAAACGCATCTGCAATCATAAAAAAAACATCGCGGTACATGGCATTTTCGGCGCTTACCACAAAGCGTTGGGCCGTGTGCTCACTTTGCATCAATTGGGTCATGGCCAACACCACATCGTTGGCATCCACAAAACCGGTGGTGCCCGTGCTGTACCATGGAAAGCCTGAGTGCACAGTTTTGAACATGCGCATGCTGCCTACTTCCCAATTGCCCTGCTCGCCAAAAATGATGGATGGATTTACGATAACGGCATTTAAGCCTTCGCCGATGCCGCGCCACACTTCCATTTCGCCCAAATACTTGGTGCGGGCATAGGTGCTGTTGCTGGTTTCTGGTGTCCATTGTAAATCTTCGGCAATGGGTTGGCCTTGGCGCTTGCGGCCCAATGCGGCCACGCTACTAACATGTACCAATTTTTGCACCCGTGCGGCCAGGGCTGCATTTACCACATTGGCCGTGCCTTCTACATTTACTTTGTACAGCTGGTTTTTTTGGCTGCTTACAAATGATACCATGCCTGCGCAATGGTACACCTGCGATACGCCTTCCATGGCGGCTTCCAGGGCCACCACGTCCAACAAGTCGGCCTGCACCCAGTGCGCCAGCTGCTGGAGCCCCGGCGGTATGCTTTGCCGGTAAATGGCACGTGGCACTATGCCCAACTGGTGCAGATGCAAAATGAGGTGCGCACCCAGTAAGCCGGTGCCGCCTGTTACTAAAACCATGGTGCAAAGATGGGGTAGGAATTGTTTTGGAGGTTAAGGTCGGGGCTGAGGTTAAGGTTAAGGGCAAGGTAGAGGTTGAGGTTAAGTCGCCGCCCTGAGCCTGTCGAAGGGTTGAGGCAAAGGGTAAGGTCGAGGTTAAGGCGCCGCCCTAAGCCTGTCGAAGGATTGAGGCAAAGGTTAAGGCGCCGCCCTGAGTCTGTCGAAGGGTCAAGCCCCAGCTTTTAGCAGTCTGACGCTCGGTGTAGCGCGCATTTAGCCCTGAAAGGGCGCAATCTACCAGCGAGGCGGTATCGCCCCTCGCAAACAAGCAACAATAAATATTCGACAAGTTAATAAGGTCAAGTTGGAATTTGAGGGCCAAGTTGAGGTGAAGGTTGAGGTTAAGGCGCCGCCCTGAGCCTGTCGAAGGGTTAAGGTTAAGGCGCCGCCCTGAGCCTGTCGAAGGGTTAAGGCTGAGGTTGGTAATGGTAGAAGCCTTTGCCGGTTTTGCGGCCCAACTGGCCTGCATCTACGAGGGCTTGCTGCAAGGCGGCGGGCTGCAACCGTGGGGGATGGCCAAGTGCCTCCCAAAGTTGGGTGCTGACGGTATGGTTTACATCAATGCCAATAAGATCCATGAGTTTAAAGGGGCCCATTTTGAAGCCGGTGGATTCTAAAATGGCGTCGATTTGCTGGGGGGTGGCCACGCCCTGCTGTAGTAATCGCATGGCCTCGAGGTAGTAGGGCCGGGCAACCCGGTTTACAATAAAGCCGGGGCTATTGGTGCATTGTACGGCGGTTTTGCCCATGGCGGTGGCTACCGCTGTGGCAGTTTGGATGGTGGTGGCGCTGGTGTGTTGGCCTTTTACCACTTCTACCAGCTTCATAAGCGTGGCCGGGTTAAAAAAGTGCATGCCTACAACCCGGTGCGGATGGGGTATTTGGGCCTGCAATTGTGTAATGGATAACGAGGACGTATTGCTGGCAAAAATGCAATTGTGTCCATTGATGGTTGCCAGCTGCTGAAACAGCTGTTGCTTGGCGGCATATTGCTCTACAATGGCTTCAATAATAAGTGGGGCAGTGGCCTGCTGAAGGTGGGCGGTAAAACTGAGCCGGTTGAAAATGTCGTGCTGCTGCTGTGCGGTAATTTTTTGTTTGGCCAGCAGCTGCCGAAGCGTTTGCTGCACGCTGGCTTGGCTGCTGGCCAAGGTGGCTGGGTTAATATCGAACACAATGGCCGTAAAGCCGTGCTGCGCTGCGCACAGGGCTATGCCGGTACCCATGGTGCCCGCTCCGCAAACGCAAATGGTATTGATGTTATGCTGCATAATTGGTGCCAGATGATGCCATAATGGTGGTGGGTGTGCTGCCTGCAGGAAAAGTTAGCTGCTGCTGGTGCAGCTGACCTCCTTTAAACCGCGCCGGCAAACTGCCGCAGAAAGCGCACATCATTTTCGCTAAAAAGGCGCAGGTCTTTTACCTGATACTTAAGCATGGCCACCCTTTCGATGCCCATGCCAAATGCAAAGCCCGTGTATTTGTTGGCATCGATGCCGCAATTGGTAAGCACATTGGGATGCACCATGCCACAGCCTAATATTTCTACCCAGCCGCTGTGCTTGCAAACATTGCAGCCCTTGCCGCCACAAATGAGGCAGCTAATGTCCATTTCGGCACTGGGTTCGGTAAAGGGGAAATAGGATGGCCGGAAGCGAATTTTTACGTCTTGGCCAAACATTTCGCGTACGTAGAAGTAGAGGGTTTGCTTGAGATCGGCAAAGCTGATGTTTTCGGCAATGGCAAGGCCCTCGATTTGGTGGAAAAAGCAGTGCGCCCGAGCGCTGATGGTTTCGTTGCGATAGACACGACCCGGCATAACGACGCGTAAGGGAAGTTTGCCTTTCATCATTTCGCGAATTTGCACATTGCTGGTGTGGGTGCGCAGCAGCCAGTCGGGGTTTTGGCTAATGTAAAAGGTGTCCTGCATATCGCGGGCGGGGTGGTTTGGCGGCAGGTTGAGTGCGCCAAAGTTGTGCCAGTCGTCTTCAATTTCGGGGCCCTCGGCCACGGCAAAGCCAAGGCGTTTGAAGATGTCGACCATCTTGTTGCGGATGATGGTGAGTGGGTGCAGACTGCCCATGTGCAGGGGATGACCCGGCAGGCTAAAATCGGGGGTGTTGGCCTGTGCCTGTGCTGGCGCTGCTTGTGCTTGAAGTTTGAGGTCGTCGTATTTTTGTTCGGCCAGCTCTTTAAAGGCATTGAGTATTTGCCCAAACTCGCGTTTTTGCTCGTTGGGCACATCTTTCATTTGCCCCATTACTACTTTTACGATGCCTTTGGTACCGAGATACTTGATGCGGAACTCTTCGAGTGCATTGGCATCGGTGGCTTGTGCGGCTGCTATATCGGCCTGGTAAATTGCAATTTGCTGCAGTATTTGCTCCATGGCGGCAAATATAAGGCGGTGTGGTGTAGCTGAGGTGTGTGGCCCCCGGCCCCGGATATGCACTGCTGCTTAAGGGCTGCGGTGGGCGGGTGCCCAAGCGCAGCGCAGGGGCCACGGCTGGGGCGCCCCAGCGCCCCATAGCCGGGGCGGTACCACCAAGCCCGCCGAACCAAGGCCCATGGGGGTGATGCTGCTGATAGCCCCAAAATGATTTCGTATTGGTGTAATTGCTTTTCCCAAGTGCGCAAGTGGCGTGCGGGTGCAAGCAATATCTTCGCCCACTATTTTTTTTACTTATGCATCAAACCAAGATATTTTGAGAACGCGACAGCTACAGATAGCACTGGTGGGCAACCCGAATAGCGGTAAGTCGAGTTTGTTTAATGCGCTAACTGGCCTGCACCAGCAGGTGGGCAACTTTCCGGGTGTAACGGTGGATAAGAAGACCGGTACGGCTGATTTGGGTACCTGTGGCGCCGCCACCATGATAGACCTGCCGGGCAGCTACAGCTTGTACCCGAAGCGGGGCGACGAATGGGTGACGTATAAGGTGCTGCTGATGCAGGATGAGGAGCTGCAGCCGGATGTGGTGGTGCTGGTGGCCGATGCCAGCAATTTGAAACGTAACCTGCTGTTTTGCAGCCAAATTATTGACCTGAAGATACCGGTGGTGGTGGCACTTACCATGATGGACCTGGCCAAGCGCAAGGGTACCATTATAGACGTGCCGGGCCTGGAACGCGAGCTGGGTGTGCCGGTGATACCCATAAACCCGCGAAAGCAAAAGGGGATTGCACCGCTGAAAAAAGCTATTGAATGGCTAACGAAACAACAAACGGGAGGCCTGCGATCGGACTTTATTGATACCCGCGCTTTGGCACCGGCGGCTGTGGGTGCGGTGCAGCAGGTGCTGCCACAACTGCCGCCGTACACCGCGGTGCACTACCTTATAAACCATGAGCAATTGGCGCTGGAGCCAGCGCTGCAACAGCACATTGAGGCTGTGGAAAGAGAACACGGCTTTAACCACACCAAAGCCCAGGCCGAGGAAATTGTGCAGCGCTATGGCCGCATTAGGCAAATTATGAAAGCGGCTGTGGTGGAGGCCGACCCGCTACAAAAGAGCATGCTGACCGAGCGGCTTGACAACGTGCTGCTGCACCGCACTTGGGGGTACCTGATATTGGTGGCGGTGCTGTTTTTGCTTTTTCAGAGTATTTTTTGGCTGGCACAGTACCCAATGGATGCCATTGACTGGGCTTTTTCGCAGCTGAGCAATGGCCTGTGGCAGGTGCTGCCCAAGGCTTGGTGGAGCGATTTGCTGATAAATGGTGTGGTGGCGGGTTTGGGTGGAATTTTGGTGTTTGTGCCGCAGATTATGATTTTGTTTGGGTTGATTACCCTGCTGGAAGACAGCGGCTACATGGCCCGCATTAGTTTTTTGACCGATAAACTGATGCGTAAGGTGGGGCTGAATGGCAAGAGTGTGATGCCGATGATTAGCGGTTTTGCCTGCGCCGTGCCTGCCATTATGAGTGCCCGCAACATTGAAAACCGCAAAGAGCGCTTGCTTACGATACTGGTGACGCCATTGATGAGCTGCAGCGCCCGGCTG
>RDXD01000161.1 GCA_004292575.1 Bacteroidota bacterium | reverse complement strand
CAACGAGCTAATGGCCCACGTGTACAGCCATTTGTTTGGCTTGCCCACCACAGGCCTGCGCTTTTTTACCGTGTATGGCCCTTGGGGCCGGCCCGATATGGCTTTGTTTTTGTTCACCAAGGCCATTTTGGACGGCAAGCCCATACAGGTGTTCAACAATGGTCACATGCTGCGCGACTTCACTTATGTTGACGATATTGTAGAAGGTTTGGTACGGGTGGTTAAAAATCCGGCACAGCCCAATCCAGCTTGGAGCGGTGCGCAGCCCGATCCATCTACCAGCAGCGCACCCTACCGCATTTATAACATTGGCAACAATTCTCCCGTACTACTTACCGATTTTATTGCCGCCATAGAGCAAAAGCTAGGCATGGTAGCCCAAAAAGAGCTGCTGCCCATACAGCCGGGCGATGTGCCCCGCACCTACGCCGATGTAAGCGCACTCGTAACCGATCTTGGCTACAAACCCAATACCGACATCAATACAGGGATAGGACACTTTGTGGACTGGTACCGGGGTTACTACGGTGTATAAGCTGATGGGCAAAACCCAGCCTCAACCGCTGGGGCCAACGGCGCTTGGCTACGCCGGTTTATACAAAGCTTTGCCAAAAAAATCGCAAGGTTGGCCACTGCAACGGCATGTTCCGTGGTCTGTGTGTGTGACCGTGGAACATATTTTGCTGCGCTTGCAACATTTTCACATGGTCTGTGTTTGAATTGTCGCTGTCTATTTTGGCAGCACCATCACAATAAATATGGGCCATTTTTTAACACATTGCGCCCCGAACCATTAGCCATGAACGCGTTTACCATCAAAGACCTCGAAAACCTGTCGGGTATAAAAGCCCATACCATTCGCATTTGGGAGCAGCGCTATTCATTCATAAAACCACAGCGCACCGATACCAATATTAGGTACTACAACAACCACGAGCTTAAAACCATACTCAACGTTGCATTGCTTAACAAGTATGGGTTTAAAATTTCGCACATCGATAAAATGACCGATGACGAAATGAAAGACCGTATTTTGTCGCTATCGCAAACCCAAGCCCAGCAAGAGCGTATCGTCAATACCATGATACAGCACATGGTAGATCTCAATCTCGAAGGCTTTGAAGCTGTGCTTGACAATTACATTATGGCGCGGGGTGTCGAAAAAGCCATCACCCAAATTCTGTTTCTGTTTCTTGAGAAAATTGGTATTCTTTGGATCACCAACCACATCAATCCTGGCCAGGAGCACTTGGTTACCAACCTTATTCGTCAGAAGTTGATTGTTGGTATCGATGGTGCTAACAGCCTGGTACAGACCCAAAAATCGGTGCTTATGTTCTTGCCCGAGGGCGAATATCACGAGCTGGGCCTTCTTTTTGTGCATTACCTGCTTAAAACACGGGGCATAAAAGTGCTTTATCTTGGTGCCAATGTGCCGCTTAAAGATCTGGAGTACATCTTAAACGCTAAAAATCCCAGTTACGTTTACACCCACCTCACTTCCGTGGCCAACAACTTCAATTTTGAGAAGTTTTTGTTTAACGTAAACGCCCGCTTGGGCAAACACAAGCTCATTGTATCTGGCAGGCTTAGCCAATCTTACAAAAAGAAAGTACCCGAAACCGTACTATTGAAAAAGTCGCTCAGCGAGGTTATGGAGTTCATTGCCACCGTATAATGGCTCAAAATATACTGGGGCTGCACCTATTTCAAAGGGTTGCAGCCCTTTTTTTGTGCCATGCATGGCTGCCGTTCGCGTAGCAGTACACGCCTTTTCCACCTCAAACGCCCAAGGCTAAACATTTTGTTTTACCTTTTTATGAAAATATTAAACAAATATGTTTGTTGGTATAGAAATTGTGTTTAGTTTTACACCATAATATTTTAAACAAAAACACCATGTCAACCCTCGAATTCGACAAAATGCTAGTTGATCATGCCGATTTTTTAAAGCCCTTTGCCATCACGCTCACTAGGGATTATGAAACGGCTAAAGATCTAATGCAAGAAACCATTTACAGGGCATTGGCCAATCGCGAAAAGTACAATACCGGCACCAACATTAAGGCTTGGTTGTACACCATCATGCGCAATATCTTTATCAACAACTATCGCCGCAAGTCCAAGCAAAATACCATTTTCGATTATTCCGATAACAGCTTTCTACTCGATTACAAGCAGGTTACCATCAGCAACCCTGCCGAAAGTGAGCTACGGGTAAAAGAAATTCAGCACGCCATTGCCGGCTTGCCCGATATCTTCAAAAATCCCTTTTTGCTTTATTTCGATGGCTTTAAGTACCACGAAATTGCCAATATGCTCGAGGAGCCATTGGGTACCATAAAAAGCCGTATTCACTTTGCCCGCAAGCTGCTGAAAACACAGCTCGAGCGGAAATAGGGCCAATTTTTTCAATCCGTTCAACTATCTTTACACCAACCGGTTACCTTAATTAGGTGCCGGTTTTTCTTTGTGTAAAAAGGTCGTCATTAGCCTACAGCTCCAAGTGCAGCCCTCTGCGCAGCCGCTTCGGTATTTTGGGCTTTAGGTGTCAAGTAAAAAACAGCCGCTAAAATTGTAAAGGCATACTAAGTATATAGAGATGAAAACAGCAGTAGTTATTGGCAGTGGTTTTGCTGGGTTAAGTGCAGCCAGCTTTTTGGCCCGCAGTGGTTGGCAGGTTACCGTTTTAGAAAAACACAATCAACCTGGCGGCCGGGCCCGGCGGCTCCAAGCCGAGGGCTTCAGCTTCGATATGGGGCCCAGCTGGTATTGGATGCCCGATGTGTTTGAGCGTTACTTTCAGCAGTTTGGAAAAACCGTAGCCCAATATTACACACTAGAGCGGCTCGACCCCTCATATCGCCTGTTTTGGCCACAAACACAGTGGGATGTGCCTGCCAATTACGACGAGCTTAAAAACTTATTCGACCAAATAGAGCCGCGTGCGGCACAAAAACTCGACCTAGTAATGGCGGAGGCTGCCTACAAATACGAGGTGGGCATCAACAAGCTGGTGTTTAAGCCCGGCCAAAGCCTGCTCGAGTTTGCCGATGCCGATTTAATCCGTGGGCTCTTTAAGCTCGATGTGTTTACATCCATTAAGGCACATTTTGCCAAGCATTTTAAAAATAGCCAGCTGCGCGAGCTCATGGAGTTTCCCGTGCTGTTTTTAGGCGCACTGCCGCAGGATACGCCAGCGTTGTACAGTCTTATGAACTATGCCGACATAAAGGGTGGCACCTGGTTTCCTAAGGGAGGCATGCACGCCGTGGTGCAGGGCATGCACAGCCTGGCGGTAGAGCTGGGCGTCAATTTTGTGTGGAATGCCAATGTAGAGCGCATCAATGTGCAGCAGGGTAGGGCCGTTTCTGTATCGGCCACGGTTCAAAACCAACCTACCGATTTTGATGCAAACGTAGTGGTATCTGGCGCCGATTACCACTTTACCGATACCCAATTGCTACAGCCCCAATACCACAACTACAGCGCCAAATATTGGAATAGCCGCAAGTTGGCACCCAGCAGTTTGCTTTATTATGTAGGGCTCAATAAAAAAATTGAAGGCCTCCAGCACCACAGTTTGTTCTTCGATGTGCCGTTCGAACCCCATGCCCGCGACATTTACCAAACACCCCAATGGCCTCAGCAGCCCCTGTTTTACGTAAGTGCCACTTCCGTCACCGATTGCAGCCAGGCACCCCCCGGCGGCGAAAATCTCTTTTTTCTAATACCGGTAGCAGCCGGTCTCACCGGCGATACCGAAGCCCTCCGCACCCATTATTTTCAGCAAATTGTAGCCCGCTTCGAAGCCCGCGTTGGCACCTCCATTTCTCAAAACATCAGTTTTTATCACAGCTACGCCGGCTCCAATTTCATGGCCGATTACAATGCCTTCAAAGGCAATGCCTACGGGCTGGCCAATACCCTGTTGCAAACCGCACACCTCAAACCCAATTGCCGAAACAAAAAAGTTTCCAACCTCTTTTATACCGGCCAGCTCACCGTGCCCGGTCCCGGCGTGCCACCCAGCCTCATCAGTGGCGAAGTGGTAGCCAACCTCATAAAAAAATTGTATCCGTAATCTTAAATTTTTATAGAACTTAGCAGCTAATTGGTTGTTTATCAATTCCGTAAAATGGTAAAAAATTTTTCGCATATCAAAAAAAAGGCTACTTTCAATCCATGATGCATTTGTTCCACAAAATTTCGGAATCCTGCAGCAAGGCCACCACCGAGTTGTACAGCACGTCATTTAGCAGCGCCATCAAGCTGCTTCATGCCGATGTTCGCCAGCCCATTCACAATATTTATGGATTTGTGCGCTTTGCCGACGAAATTGTTGACACCTTCCACCACCCCGACAAAGCGGCCCTTTTGCAAGAGTTCAAAGCCGATACCTACACAGCCATCCAGCGCGGCATCAGCCTCAACCCCATTTTGCACAGCTTTCAGGCAACCGTCAATCGTTACAACATCGATCACGATCTTATCGAAGCCTTCTTTTACAGCATGGCCCTCGATTTAGACAAGCACACCTACGACCCCCAAGGCTACGCCGACTACATTTATGGCAGTGCCGAAGTGGTGGGCCTCATGTGTTTGCAGGTGTTTTGCGAAGGCGATAAAATGCGCTTTAGCGAGCTAAAAATGCATGCCCGCAGCCTTGGTGCCGCCTTTCAAAAAGTAAATTTCCTACGCGATGTAAAGGCCGATTTCGAAGGCCTTGAACGCGTTTATTTTCCCGGTTGCGATTTCAACAACTTCTCTAACGCCGACAAAGCCCAAATTGAAGCCGACATACAGCGCGACTTTACACACGCGTATCAGGGCATCATCAAGTTGCCGCTAAAAGTGCGTTTTGGCGTGTACGTAGCCTACAAGTATTACCTCAGCCTTTTCCAAAAAATAAAGCGTACCCAGGCACAAAATATTTTGGAAGAGCGCATTCGCATACCCAACTATGGCAAAGTATTTATTGTAGCCAAAGCAGGTGTCCGCAGCCAGCTCAACATTCTTTAGCATCCATTCCCCCTCCAAGGTTGGCGCATACGTCTATTTCCAATACAATTTTGGGGCTATCGGCAGCATACCTACACTAAGCATTGGTATCCGGCTTTTCGCTGCAAGCCCCTTGCCCAAATACAGGGGGCAAGGGGGCTTTCCGCTACAATCCGGCAGCCCTTTGGCTTCGGTACATTATTGGGCATTGGGCCACTCCGATCTATTTCGGGCTAGTTGCAACCATTTTCCAAGTCCCTCAATACAGTTTGCATACATCAATTGAGCGCATCATTTGGCCATCTTTTCAACTTGCACTGCGCTTTCAAAAAACGATTTTCTTTCGGTTATCTTGGCCTTGAAGTTTATTTTAAGCCGGGAAGCGCAATTAAAAATTGGCCATACCAAAAGGGAATTAAAATTTGCCCACCAAATTCAAAAAAGGCAGGTGTTTTAGCCCGTTTTTGGCTAGTAGATTAATTAGCTAAGTGGGCATTAAAAATCCAGTAATTATCTGTGTTCATGATGTTTTTTTTTGATGTTCTAAAAAAGCAGGCATTCGCTTTCCTAAGGCAAAGCAGTTGAATCTCGCAATCCAAGTAGCCATGCTGTGCGCACTTTTTTTATACAATGATTTGTTTTAGCATTCAACTGCAAATTCCAACTTTAAAATCTAGCAGACATGAAAGCCACCGCATCAAAGCGCTTAAAAAACACCATCGATTAGGCCGTAGTTGCCATTAACCTTTGAATGCCGAAAACGCTTATCCACATTGAGATACAACCATCAAAACCTAGCCAATACAGCCTAGTGGAAATTTGTCATCATTTCGGTTTGTGCTTTAACTGCTAGGCTTGCTCAACTTGCTTTGCCCAAGCATTGCTAGGGTTAAAAAGGTTGGCAGTACCAGCGGTTAACCAACATAACTTTTTGATTATCTTAGCCATAACAAACTGACGGTAGGCAATTATTAGCAAGTGCGGTTTTGTTACGCCCACTATCAATGTCGTTTACTTAAGCAAGGGGATTGGGAAAATTAAATTCGACAAACTTTAACTGGTTATATCACCCCTTATATGTTTGTATTCAGCTTAACGCCGCCAGTACCCTTCGGGGAGTGTAGAGAGGCGTAGCCGAAACAACTCACATGTCGCCCTTGCCAAAAGTAGGGCGTCTTGCGTAGCCTGCTTCTATAATCCTTTCAATGCCTCGGGTTTAAATACATTCGTGGCAGGCGCCGAAACAACTCACATGTCGCCCTTGCCAGAGGTGGGGCGTCTTGCGTAGGCTGCTTCTATAATCCTTTCAATCCCTCGGGTTTAAACACATTCTTGGCAGGCGCCGAAACAACTCACATGTCGCCCTT
>RDXD01000160.1 GCA_004292575.1 Bacteroidota bacterium | reverse complement strand
GATAGCTTTTTCATTTTAATACGTTTATTGGTTGGTGGATTTACACTGGGTGTAGCGTCCTTTTTTAGTAATCATTTCGCCCGAGATTGCGGAATCTACTTCGGCCGAGCGCAATTTCACTGACTTAACAATGGTATTTTTATCGGCGACATTTGGCATTGGTTACATTTTTAAGCTCCCAACCAACTACCACGCCTTTCGACTTATCGGCACACTCAAACGACACGTTAAACAGTGGCGGATACTCCTGATTTACCGGTGGAAAAACCTTGGGTATGCGCTTTATTAATTGTGGCCCAGCCGGTGCAGTAAGGTTAAACACCAGCAAATCGCTAAAATTATTGGTGTATAGGAAACCATTTTTTATGGCCATTTCGGTACACAACGGTACTTTTAAGAAGCCTACTTTTTTGGGCGCAGCAGCGTTTGATACGTCAATAATGTGAATTCCTTCATTCAGCTCATTTTGAAACAGGAAGTTGCCCAAGGCGTAAATTTTTCCCGCCTTTTTTGTAGGCCTACTGTCTTTTAGCCCAATATCGTCCATGGCGGCTGCACTCATGTAGATGGGCACGTAGGCTGGGCCTGTGCTACTCATGGTATCGGTATTGGTATCGCAGGCAGCCAGCAACCCAATGGCAAACAAAAGAAAGACGTATCGCATAAAATACAGTTTAAGTGTACAAGACGAAGTTAACCAATAAAACGATGCTTACGAGGTAATGGATTTGATTAATTTGTTGTTAATGCTACAAGAAATGGACTCCGCTTACCCGCCTGGTTGCGAAGTAGGCGGCTTAAAAGTCGGAGTAGAGCTTGATGCGTTTCCATGGTACATGATATGTTTTTTTGTGCATGGCCACTGCGGCACCCACCGCGGCTACGGCCAGCAAAACGCAAGCCCACCAGTGGTTTCTTAGGGCATAGTGCAACAGGCCGCAGGCACCCAACAACAGCATTAGCACCATATTTACAAGTATTGACCCACGCTGAGCAGCGGTTTGTGGCGGTTGCGAAAAAGGAAACATGAGACCCTGCCCCCAAAAAAAGACATACACTAGGGCCACCTGCACGCAGCAGGCCACCCCTATTTGCAAAAACAAAGCCGGCGAAAACCTAAAGCAGCCCAGCAGTACAGTCATGGCAACACAAGGCAAAAGAAAACCCACCAGAATGGCCTTAATGGTGCCGCAAAGCACTGCGCCGGGATGCGACAGCGGCGTAATGTTAAACAACCACGACGCCTTAAAATGATTGGTATTGTTGATTTGCCCAATAGCCCCCAGGCTTACCAAAAATGGGGCGTACATTATAAAAAACATGTTACCGGGCTGGGTTTGGTATTCAAGATTATCAAAACTAAAATTTTTTTGCCGCAGTATTTGGGCCAATACCAGCACCACTACATACCCAATGGACGGGTAAACTTTTAACTTAAATTCACGGCTGCGGGCCATCATTTTTTGGCAAAACAAAAAGCCCATTCTTTCTGCTCCTGGCCGTGTAATCCACTGCGCCCAGTAGTTTGCTTTTTTACCCGACGCTTTTGCATTGGCCTCAACAGGTTTTGAAGTTGAGGGGCTATCGCCGCTCAATAGGCTTAGCTTTTGGTTGAACAGTGGTGCAAAAAACCTTACCACCAGCACTATGCCGGCCACCGGTGCCAGCACGGCCAGTATGGCGGCCGCCCACCCCACCCAGCTAACGGGCATTATCCCATTTAAAAGGCCAAAAAATGCCGCAAACCAATAAGGCGGCAGCAATATATGCCCATACACATTACCCAAGGCCAGCGTACCAATGCTATCCTTTTCCACCAACCGTGGCAACAGCTGAAAACCGCCGTAAAATAAAATGGCAAAACCAATTTGTAGATAAGTGATGATTTGCTTGAATTTTTGCGGGCTCGAAAACTTTAGTATCAATAGGTACATGGCATTGATGAGGAACAGCGAAAACACCGTGGCCATCAGCACACACAGCAACAATGCGATGACCGAAACTGGCCCCACTCTTATACCCACCAAAATAAGCGCCGGCAGGGCCATGGGAAGCATCAATTTCGACATATGGATGCCAATGTGTAAAATGCGGGCTGTCACAACTGTTCTATCCGATACGGGCTTGGGTAAAATAATTTGGTTGTCGCGTACATCTATAAGTACCTGTGTAAAATCGCTTATAAGGGTTACCGACAGCATAAACATAAACAAAGCAAAAAACAAACCCACATGGGTTACAGCATCGCTGCCCAAAAAAAACACCATTAGAAACGAGCAGCCTATAAAAACCGAAAAACCCATGGTAACCAGCGTAGCTTTGGTAACAGGTGCATTGGCTTTCTGCTGGTTTAATTGCTGAAACATACCGGGTCGCCTATCGTCCATGGTAAGTTTTACGGTTAAAATAGACCGCAGCTGCGGCATGGAAACCCCCAACTTGTCATATAGCGCCCGGGGCAGCAAAAACACCCAGAGCAGGGCTTTATTAAATATGTTCATTTTGATGGCTTAAATTGGTGATGCACAATAAGGGGGTGGCATTTACTGAAAAGCGCGAACCATATCCCCGGCGGCATCTTGCACGCCGCCCTTGGTTGTAAGGCCAGCAAAAATCTTTTCGAGGCTATGGTTGCCCTGCAGCTGGCGCAAATCTTCTATGGTGCCGTCGGCGGCAATGGAACCATCGTTGATGAGCACAATTCTGTCGCTAATTTTTTCCACCACATCCATCATGTGGCTGCTGTAAAAAATGGTTTTCCCCTCGGCAGCCAGTTTTTGAATCAGCTCCTTTACAACTATTACGGCGTTGGCATCCAGGCCGCTCAGTGGCTCATCTAAAATTAAAATATCGGGGTTGTGCAGCAGGCCGGCCACAATCAGCACTTTTTGGCGCATGCCCTTGCTAAAGGTATCCATCCGTTGGTTCAAGTGGGGTTCCAAGCCAAAGGCGGTCATCATTCTTTCAATGCGTGTTAAGGCCATTTCCGCCGGCAGTTGGTACAGTGTGGCCACAAATTCCAAAAACTCCATCGGCGTCAGCACCTCATACATTTCGGCCAACTCGGGCACATAGCCCACCTTGCTTTTTACCTGTAGTGGATGCTCTTTTACCGAAACATCATTTACCCACACTTCCCCCTCAAAACTGCTCAGCAATCCGCACAAAATTTTCACGGTGGTACTCTTGCCCGCACCATTGGGCCCAATATACCCTATTACCTGGCCCGCATACACGTCCAAATCAATACCCTTCAGTACGGTTTTGGTGCCATAAGATTTCCACAGGTTTTTTATTTTAATTACAGGTTTCATGCCCTAAAAATAGGCCGAATGGGGAAACAGCCAATTTTTGGGCAACCACAAGTTAGTTTGCCGCAGTGCAAAATGTAATTAAAAGCCAAGGCGCCACTCATACAACGTAGTTATGACAACCCGCCAGCAATAATGCCAAATGGAAAAACTAATCTGCCACCGCAGCGGCCGCTATTTGGGCAGCCGTGGCATTGGTTTTAAATTTCTGTACCAACAGCCCGTTCTTGTTGTACACAAATATGCCGGGCAGCGCTTTTAGGCCATAAAAAACTGCCAGCTTTGCCGTGGGGTCGTGGGCCAAAGCCATGTTTTGAAACCGGGCAATACCGTAGCTGGCTTCAAAACTGCGCAAATCGGCAAGCGGGTATGCCGATACCAATAAAAAATTTACCGATTTAAGCAAGCCCATATTGGCCGTAATTTCCTCGGTTTGCTGCTGGCAATGGCTGCAAGTAGGGCTAAAATACAGTACCACCAGCGGCTGGTTGGCCTTCCGCAGGCTGCCAAGTCTGGCCTCGGTACTGTCAAGGCGCAGCAGCACCAATGGAGGCAGCGCTTGCCCAATTATCCGGGTGCTATCATCTTGCGCCAAGGTTTGCCCCTCGGCTGCCACCACCGCCATCCATGCACAACACAGTAATAACATGTAACGCTTCATGGTATCAAAATTAGCCAAAAAAGCGTTTTGCCACCACCATATTTAAAAACCGCGGCCACATGTTTTTTTTCATCCAACAAAGCCGCCACCCACCAACGCAACGTACCCTTGCCAGTTACCCGGTTTGCCAAGCATACCCGCCGCCCCATTGTACGGCCATCTTTTCCCCGTTTCCACATTGGGCGGTGGTTGGCTTAGCCAACTCACTATATTTGCGGCCCCTAAATAGTTTATTTCATTTTTTTACACCCTTAGAAAACACGCAACCAAATGGCAACTACAGCAGACATTAGCCGTGGCCTCATTGTAAAACTCGATGGCAGCCTGTACAAAGTGGTAGAGTATGGCGAAAACAAAACCGCCCGGGCAGCAGCCAAGGTGTGGGCCAAGCTTACCGGTGTGGATAACAACCGCAGCATCGAAAAAACTTGGAACAGTGGCGAAACCATCTACCCCGTGCGTGTGGAGCGCAAAGCTTATCAGTTTTTGTACAAAGACGATTCGGGATACAACTTCATGGACAATGAAACCTTTGAGCAAATAATTGTGCAGGAAGCACTGATTGATGCCCCCGGGTTTTTAAAAGATGGCCAGGAAGTAAGCGTACTTATGAACACCGAAACAGACCTGCCCATGAGTGTAGAATTGCCCGATAAAATTGTACTACTGGTAACCTACAGCGAGCCCGGCATGCGTGGCGATACGGCCACCCGCACACTAAAGCCCGCCACCGTAGAAACCGGTGCCACTGTAAACGTGCCCCTTTTTGTAAACGAAGGCGAACTGATAAGGGTAAACACCAAAACTGGCGAATACGTAGAACGCGTAAAAGAAGCCTAAGGCCCCGCATAGCTCAAACCTCAAAACCTCACCAATTATGCTGGGGTTTTATTTTTGGCACGCAAAAACCTACTTTTTACACCAAATTTTATCAAAAAAGGTACAAAATGGGTATAAAATATCAACAAAAGCCGAGCGCTGGCTACGTTGCCCCAAACTAAAAGCCTATTTTAGCAGCCCGTTTTGGTACCGTCATTTCAAAATAAAAACGCAACGCCGTATGGATATCAAGCAAATTCAGGAACTGGTAAAAATCATCAACAAAACCAACATCTCCGAAATTAGCATCGAAGAAGAAGGGCTGAAGATTACCATAAAACAAAAGGAAGAACTAACCGCCCACGCGGTAGCCGCCCCTCCCATACAGCACACATACATAGCCACACCTCCCCCTGCTGGCCCCGCGCCAGCCCCGCCCAAAGCTGCCGAAGCACCAAAAATGCCCGACAACCTGGTAACCATCAAAAGCCCCATGATTGGTACATTTTACCGCAGCTCCAGCCCCGATAAACCAGCCTTTGTAAGCATTGGCGACGAGGTGGCCGAAGGCAAAGTGGTGTGTATTATTGAGGCCATGAAGCTGTTTAACGAAATTGAAAGCGAAATAAAAGGCAGCATCGTAAAAGTGCTGGTAGAAGATGCCAGCCCCGTAGAATACGACCAGCCCCTGTTTTTGGTTGACCCTAGCTAGTACCCCTAAAGGAGCAACCCATGCATCCTTGGGCGCAGAGGCCAGTTAGCAATTGGTTCGGTAGCCCAATCATAAAAAAGCTGCCATCCACACCCACCCACAGTTCCAAAAGTAAGCCTCAGCCGTGCGGCGGTGTTCACCCAAAGCCCGCCACAGGCTTCACCCTCCCGGTGCACATGGTAATCAATACCAAGTTAGCACCCTACCCCACGGCGGTTTACGCCTTAGCCACACCCACCCCCCAAAAAAAGGCCAACCCTTGGTTCAGTTTAGCATAGGCATCACATCAAAAGAAGCGTTCAGTTGCATGGCCACCCGAATTATTCTATTTTGTAACCGCTAAGGGGTGCTTTGCAGGCCAGCATTACAACAACCTGGCACATCTGCAAGCACGCATTAGCACATACGTTTTCCCTTGTTCAACAAAATACTCATAGCCAACCGTGGCGAAATAGCCCTCCGTATTATACGCACCTGCCGCGAAATGGGCATACGCACCGTGGCCGTTTACAGCACTGCCGACAAGGACAGCCTGCACGTAAAATTTGCCGACGAAGCCGTTTGTATTGGCAAACCCCAAAGCGCCGACAGCTACCTCAACATGAGCCGCCTGATAGCCGCCGCAGAAATAACCAATGCCGACGCCATACATCCCGGCTATGGATTTTTGGCAGAAAATGCACTGTTTGCCGACATCTGTGGTCAAAACGGCATAAAATTTATTGGCCCCACGCCCCAGCAAATACAAAGCATGGGCGATAAAATAACCGCCAAAGAAACCATGATAGCGGCCAATGTGCCCGTTATTCCGGGCAGCAAGGCCCTGCTACAAAGCCTTGAGCAGGCAGAAAGTTTAGCCCTCGAAATGGGTTTCCCCATTATACTAAAAGCCACGGCCGG
>RDXD01000008.1 GCA_004292575.1 Bacteroidota bacterium | reverse complement strand
ACAGGCACAGGTGGCAGGCAAGGTAGTAAATGCAAAAGGGGAGGGGGTAGAGTTTGCAAACGTAAGCCTACATAGCCTGCCCGACTCCATAGTCATAGCCGCACAGCTTACGGACATAGAGGGCGGATTTTCCTTTCCTGCACCTACAGTCGGCGTTAGCTTTTATTTGCAGGCAAGTCAGATAGGATTCATGGTAGGTAAATCAAATGCTTTTACCTTGCCTGCCCAAAGCGCAGTTTCGATAGTATTGCAGGAAAGTACGCAGACATTGGGAGGCGTAACACTCACAGCCAAACGACCTTTGGTAGAGGTACAAGGCGACAAAACAATCATGAACGTGGAGAAAAGCATACTCGCCACAGGTTTGTCTGCCTCCGAAATCCTCAAACGTGCACCAGGCGTAACCCAAGACCAAGACGGAAAACTATCACTCAAGGGCAAACAGCAAGTCATGGTATTGCTTGACGGCAAGCCCACGTATCTGAACGAAGAACAAGTAGGCAGATTGCTCAAGTCCTTGCCTGCCAATCAGATAGCGTCCATAGAAATCAGCACAAATCCCTCTGTACGCTATGATGCAGAAGGAAATGCAGGTATGATTGACATTCGCCTCAAGCGTGGCGCAAATTTAGGATTCAATGGCACACTTACTTTGAGTGCGGGACATGGCTGGTTTGGAAAACAAATGCATGGACTGTACTTGAACTATAGGCGTGGTATAGTCAGCACTTCCTTGAATTACGATTTTGGCAACAGTCCGCAATTATTTATCTTGAAAAGCACACGCACCTTGCCTGCGGGAGAGGTACTGGCGCAAAACTCGTATTATCGCGCCCCAGAGTTTACCCACAACCTGAAATATAGCCTCGACATCAATCTATCCAAACGCTGGACTACAGGTACACAGTTTCAAGGTATGCACTTTTCGAATAAATGGAATGGAGGCAATGAAACACAACTAACTGATGGGCAGGGAGGTTTTCAGCGAAATGTTACGACAGACTATAGCCACGACTTTTGGCAAAATTATACAGGCAACGTATTTTTGAAATACCAAAAAGATACGCTCGTGGAATGGAGTTTTGATGCAGATTTTGTGAAATATGACCAACAAAGCCCGCAAGGTTTTTCAACACGATTTTATGATAGGGTAGGAGAGGAGTTCCAAAAACCCTATATCCTTGAGAGCATTATTCCTACACTTTTGAATGTCTATGCACTGAAGACGGATTATATTCGACATTTGCCCAAACAGCATAAGCTCGAGTTTGGGGCAAAGGCTACGTGGGTAAATTCGGACAATGATATGCGCTTTTATACCATAGAAGATGGCGTGAGAGTGCCAAATCAGCGCACCAACCACTTTGTATATGAAGAAAATATCTTAGCCGCTTACGCGAATTTTTCAGGCAATTTGCCCAAAATCACTTATCAACTTG
>RDXD01000007.1 GCA_004292575.1 Bacteroidota bacterium | reverse complement strand
CTTCCTGATGTACGCGCACACGCAAAAGCGCGCCTCTGAAATTGATTTTGAAAGTGTAGCCTTCCCACTTTTCGGGTAGGAAAGGGGTAAAATGAAGCTGACCTTCACGCACGCGCATTCCGCCAAAACCTTGCACAACCGCCATCCACGTGCCTGCCATGCTTGTGATGTGGCAACCGTCTTCAGTATCGTTGTTGTAGTCATCAAGGTCGAGGCGTGAAGTGCGGAGGTACATTTGATAGGCTTTTTCTTGCCTGCCCAATTTTGCGGCAAGGATAGCGTGGACACAGGGCGAAAGGCTGGACTCATGCACAGTACGCGGTTCATAAAAGTCAAAATTGCGCTCAATCGTATCCATATCATAGCGGTCTTCGAAGACATAAATGCCTTGCAAAGTATCGGCTTGTTTGATGAAGCAAGAGCGCAGAATCCTGTCCCAAGACCATTTTTGGTTCAGAGGAAGGTGTTTTTTATCCAAATCGGCTACTAAGATTTGCTCTTTGTCGAGGTAGCCTTCTTGCTGAAGAAATACGCCCAATTTTTCGGAAGTGGGATAATACATATTCTCGGCAATGTGTTTCCATTGGGCTATTTCAGTGGCTTCATCAAAACCTACCTTGCCTACCAGCGCGGTGTACTTTTCAGGCGCGGTACGTTTTACAAAGTCGGCTACTTCGCGCGTATAATCCATACACCAAGCCGCAATAGTATTCGTGTACCAGTTGTTGTTGATGTTGTTTTCGTATTCGTTCGGACCCGTAACGCCCAGCATCACGAATTTGCGTTTATCTTCAGAGAAGTTCACGCGCTGACTCCAGAATCTTGCAATGGCTATCAGTAATTCTAATCCAAAGTCCGCCAAATAGCTTTCATCTCCTGTGTAGCGCACATAATCGTAAACGGCTCTTGCGATGGCTCCGTTTCGGTGGATTTCTTCGAACGTGATTTCCCATTCGTTATGACATTCTTCTCCATTCATGGTAACCATCGGGAACAGAGCCGCGCCTCCTGTAAAACCCAACTTGCCTGCGTTTTCGATGGCTTTGTCGAGTTGTTTGTATCTATAAAGCAAAAGATTTCGGGCTACTTCGGGCGAGGCAGTCGCCAAATAGAAGGCAAGGCAGTACGCTTCTGTGTCCCAATACGTGCTACCGCCGTATTTTTCGCCTGTAAATCCTTTGGGTCCGATATTCAGGCGGGCATCTTCGCCTGTATAGGTTTGGTCAAGTTGGAAAATATTGAATCTGATGGCTTGCTGTGCGGCTACATCGCCCTCGATGGTAATGTCGCTGTGCGCCCATTTGTTTTCCCACGCCCTTGCCTGCGCCTCCTTCATAGCCTCAAAACCCTGATTAGTAGCGGTTTGAAGGTGCTTCATGGCTATTTCGAGGAGTTGCTTCGAGTCATAGTCGCGTGAGGTAACGTTGGCTACATATTTGT
>RDXD01000159.1 GCA_004292575.1 Bacteroidota bacterium | reverse complement strand
CTGGCTTTAAGTGGTAAAATGCTGTCGCAGGCATCTTCAATGCTAGCAAAATACAACATGCCCGTGGCTTTAAAGGGCTTGTCGGGCAGCGTAATGAGTGTGGCTTCGGCTATAAATGCCAGCGTACCCTCGGCACCAATCAGCAAGTGGGCCAACACGTCTAAAGGGTGTTCAAAATCTACCAAGGCATTCAAGCCGTAACCCACTGTATTTTTAGTTCGGTATTTTTGCCTAATGCGTTGGTGCAAGGCCTCGCTGGCCATTACTTGACTACGCAGCTGGCCCAAAGCGTTTGCAATACCAGCATCCTGCGTCATAAAGCGTTCATAATCAGCATCTACGGCAGTGTTATAGGCATTCCCATTGGGCAGCACAAAATGTATGCTGTGGAGCGTGTGGTAGCTGTTGTGGGCAACACCGCAGCACATACCCGAAGCATTGTTGCTTAAAATACCGCCCATCATGGCAGCGGTGATGCTGCTGGGATCGGGTCCAATTTTTAGTTGGTAAGGCTTTAAGTAATGGTTTACCATGGCGCCTGTGATGCCCGGCTGCACGGTTACGGTGCCACTTTGGGGCTGTGCGGTAATGCCACGCCAATGCTGACTTAGATCAACCAAAATACCATTGGTAATACTCTGCCCGCTAAGGCTGGTGCCACCCGCTCTAAATACCAGTGGCATTTTTAGCCGCTTGGCCACCAAAAACAACCCTTGTACCTCGGCCACGGTCTGCGGCTGCACCACGGCTTTCGGTATCATTTCATAAAATCCCGCATCGCTGGCATAGGTCACCAAGTCAATGAGTCGCGTTTTTATGCGGTCATTGGGCAGCACAGCACGCAGCAGCGGAATCAGTTCCATAAAAAAAATTCGTTGAAAAGGTAAAGAAACGGCAACCTGCTGAATTCTGCCACTTTTGTAAGCCTATATTTGGGCATGAACCTGCAAAACATCATCATAAGACCCATACAGCCCGAAGACAACGCGGCTTTAGCCACCATTATACGCAGCAGTCTTGAGGAGTTTGGTGCCAACCATCCCGGTACCGTTTACTTTGACCCCACCACCGATAACCTCAGTGCGCTTTTTAACCGAAGCGATGCATTTTACGTAGTAGCCCATTACCAACACAAGGTAGTAGGCGGAGCCGGCATTTTTCCCACCGAAGGCTTGCCGAGCGGTGTGGTGGAGCTTGTGAAACTGTATTTGATTGCCGAAGTCAGAGGCATAGGGTTGGGGAAAAAACTGATGGAAATTTGCATGGCTTGGGCCGCAGCAAATGGAGCCAACAAGGTGTATTTGGAAACCATGCCCGAGCTAAAAATAGCCGTACCGATGTACGAAAAGCTAGGCTTTTTGCATTTAGACGGCCCCATGGGCAACACTGGCCACTTTGGATGCGCTATCCAAATGCTAAAAACCCTTGAGTAGCCCTTTTGAACACTAAGATGGCATTGAGGATTCTTGCCAGGCAGTACTCGGTTTTTACAGTGTCTTAATCCAGTCTTGGGGCGTTTGCCCGGTATGTTTTTTGAAGGCGCGGTTAAAGGTGGCTTTGCTGTTGAAACCGCAATCGTACGCAATACCAACCAAGGTTTGCTGTTTGTGCTCGCCCTGCTTTAGCATTTGCTTTACGGCATCTATGCGGTGTGTATTCACCCAATCGTTGAAGTTTGTATTAAAGCCGCGGTTCACCATTCGCGATACTAAGCCCGGATTGGTTTGCAGCATACGGGCCAGCTCCGATAATGTAAGCTCGGCGTTAGCATAGGCTTTTTGGTGTACCAGCGCTTGCAGCAATTTCTGGCGCCAGGTGTCCAGTTGCGCCAATTCTTCGTCGTTTTCAATAGCCTCAGCCAAATCAATCCACACGGCTTCGGCGTACTGGGGCGGGGCGCCAGCGGCAGTGGCCATTGGCAGCAGCAGCTGACCTCTATTGGCCACCACCTGGGGTTTAAAAGCTACCGTGGAAACAATGGTATTGCTATGACCTTCAATGGCTACATAGTAAAACAACACCGAAAAAAGAATGAAATACCACCAATTGCCCACATAGGAAAGGTCGTAGAACAGGTTTAAAACGTAGAAAACCGCCTTCAACACCAATATGGCCAAAAACGCAAGCAAAAAACTGCGTATCCATTTAAACTGAAGCAAATCGGCATAACTGGTGGCCTGCTGTACCAACCGGCGGTACAAGCGGTGATAGCGCACACTCAACAAAAGGTAACATAGCATGGATACAAAGCCCAAGATTTGGTACCATTCATCAAAATCGGGATCGGTGCCGCTGGCTAAAAAATAGCTGCGCTTTAGCCATACCTTGTCCGTAAGAAACACAATGGCAGCAAAGCATGCATACAATGCACCGGGCAGCAGATGCCAACGCTGGCGTTTACCAAACTCGAATGCGGGGTTAAGCAGCGACTGCACGTAAAAATAGATGCATGGGCCCATCCAAAACAGGTGCTGAAACGGCATGTAAAACAAAACATCGCGGTAAGGTTGGTTATCATACCACCCCGCAAATCCCAGCATCCATGGGGCAATATAGCTGGAGCATAGCACCAAAAAGGCGGCCAACCATTTATGGCTCACCATTGCCGAAAGCATGGCTTTGCGCCACAATAGCCCGGCATATACCAAGCCGTGTACAAAAAAAATAAGCAAAAGCGCCGAATAGCTGTTAAACTCGAAAAATATCAAAGTGATGGCGCTGTACCAACGCGGTTTTTAAAGAGAAATAGAGAGACCTTCCATGTTTACGCCAATGCTACCTGCCCATCACGTTGGTCTTTAAACGCTTTACACTACTGTTGTTAAAATATAATTGAAAGCCCAACCGTAAACTAAAGCCACCATCGCCTTCAAAATCTTTGTACTTACTAAAGTTGTAGCCCGATACACCTTCAACCGCCACATTATCGGTTATGAATGCGGCAAACCCCAATCCAAAAAGAAAACCCCAGCCATTATTTTTCGACTTTAAACTGCCGCTTTTAAAAGTGCTGGTCAACAAATCGAATTCGCTTACCAAAAACGGCCTAGTACTGGCCTGGCCAAAATAGTAGCGTGCAAATGGACCAATACCTAACTCGTTTTCTCTAACGGCACCCGCCTTCGAAAAATTTAACCGCAGGTTGGCCCCGGCTGCAAAATTGTCGAAAAAGAAGTAGCCAAAATTAGGGTCAATTGAAAACTGGCTGTTGTTTTCTCCGGTTTTAAGGCCAAGCCCACCACCTACCAGAAACGATGATTTTTCGGTTTGCGAAAGGCCATGCAAGGTGCACAGCACCAGTAAAGCAGATAGCATCTTTTTCATAATTTGTGTATTAAGTCTTTACAATTGTTACAACAGTTTTTTATATACAAGTTCGGCTTTAAAATATTCCAGCGGGCTTATGACAGCTTGTTAGAGCTTTTAGCTTTTCGGTCATAAAGTTACATCTCTACTGGCTTTACTTCAAAAATAGGACTAAAAAGAAACGTACGCATCTGCGGCAGCTCCTGACACGCAATACGCTTGCGCAATTTTTTGCCCCGCTTAAAAACACGACCGTTTTGTAGCATAAAATGGCGTCCCTCCTCTATAAGTTCAACCATGGTAAGTTCGGCAGCACCTTTGTTGTACCGGGTTAAAATGCGTTGCAGGCCTTCCTCGCTACAGGTGCTGGCACCCGGGTTGTGCAAATTACTTTCCAATTCCGCAGCTATGTCGGCAGGAAATACCCCCTTGGCCAAAAATGCAGCCAAAACCTGACCGTACAGATTTTTCCACTCGCGCCCATGTGGGGCTATGCGGTTGCCGTGCTGCTCAAAGGCCAGCAAATGCGCCAACTCGTGCAGCAATGTAATGAGGAATGCGTAGGGATTTAGGTTTCCATTAATTGATATGCGGTGATTTTTTCCGCCCCAGGCATTGCGATAGTCACCCAATTTTGACTGCCGCTCCCGCGCCACGGTAAGGTGAACCTTGTGCTGGATGATGAGTGGCATCACCAATTCGAAACAATTGGGGGGTAAAAAATTGCGTAATCCAGCAAACGCTTCCAATAATTTGTTTTGCTCCATACAAAATACTAGCGCTTGTACACCACAAGGCGGTTTAAGGCTGCTGCGCCTGTTTTCTTTTTACCACCTGCGCCGTACTTATAAAATTGTACACCAAATACAACGCAGCACAAATAATGATGGCGGGCTTATTAATGGCCTCGCTAAAGTAAAAGTAACACAGCGCCGCCGATGCCAACACCACAAATTTAATAATAAACGTACCGCTTACTTTGCGCACAAAACCGTGCGGACTATCGGTACCCATGGCCCGCTGGTACATGATGTGGGTGAGCAAACTTACCGCCATTAGCAGCACATTTGCCGCCTGCACCACCTGCACATCTACACCAGCGGCAGTAAGGCGGTGCTTCCACAACGCGGCTGCGCAGGCTACGGCAATAAAAATTCCTAAAAGCGGTCTCAGTTTTTTATCCATCAAATGTTCCCTGTTAAAAATGGCATTTAGAAAAAAATCATTCCTTGCCCGATGTGTCTTTTACGGCCTTTACAAGCACGCCTATTACAACCAACAAGGGCAAAACCAGTACAAAAATATGCTTTCCCTTCCACCAGTGCGCATCTGCCCAAAAGCCCAAGGCCACCATTACAGCCAATAAAATGCCCAACTGGGCTGCAAAGCCCAAATACTGCCACAGTATGCGGCCATTGTTGCGTGGCGGGTTAGTTTGCAAGGGCCAATTCTGCTGCGGGTTGACCATTGGGCAGGCGGATGGTGCTTTCAATTTCTATTTGGCTGCTGCCGCCCATGTGGCAATTGCCATTGAAACGTACTTCGGCCTCAATTTGCAAGCTATTGGTGTGCAAATCACCGTTTACTACAGCCCTACCCCGCAAAACGATGCTGTCGGTGGCAACCACATTGCCCAGTAAAGTACCCAACACATCGGCGTGCTGCGCTTCTATATTGCCCTGCACCAAGCCCATGGCACCCACTATTACTTTGTGGCTGCAATACACATTGCCCAGCACTTTTCCGTCGATGCGCAAATCGTTCTCGCTGTTGAGGTTGCCATTAAGAATAGTGCCAGTCGCAATAATGGTGGCAGCGGGTAAGGCTTTTGATTCCTCTGTTTTTTTAGTGTTGAACATGGCTGATGGGTTAATTGACATTGGCTAAAAACACTTGCCGAGGATAGAGAAACTAATCGGGGTTGGCCAATTCGTTCTCAACTTTTGGCAAATTAAGCAGTGTCGTGTCTCGCGGCATGGGTGCAGTATCGCCCTGCAACACTCTGCGGAGCCCCTCTAAATACTGTTGCTTTAGGGCCAAACTGGTCTCCATGCTATCGGTTTTTAGTTTTAAGATGCGCAGTTCTTGCAGGCTACTCTGTTTGCCATAGCCTGGTATTAAAAACTTAAGGGGGGTAAAGCTCACAATGGCAATGGTAAGCCCCACCAATAAAACAAAAAGGGTACTCATGGCTATGTACACACTCATTCTACTTAGCTTAAAAGTGGTAACCTCCTCATAAGTATCATCGTTCATAATCACCAGCCGGTAGCGGTTGCGCAGTCGCTTAAACGTGTTGCCGGTCCACAATTTTGCCATAGGGGGTAAAGATGGCAAATATTAGTGCAATGGCAATGGGTGGCGCGGCTTTTTTGTACAAATAGATGCACTAGACACTGGTTTTGCAGCGATCTATAGGCTGCCACCAAAGTTGGCGTGTGGGCACCATAGTCGTTAAGCTAAGGAAGCTGATTGAAGCCAAGCGTTTGGTAATGCGTTTGTTTTTCGTGGGGCCATTGGCACAGGCAATCGGCAATGGTGGCTAGATAAATATAGTGCAGCCATTGGTTTATTGCCATTCGGTTTAGTAGCACCAATTTTAATGTTGCTGCAAATTGCACCCTGCGCTTAAAAAGCAAATCATGCTTATGCCTGACTGTACATTTGCTGTTCTTACCTGCCGATGTTGCGTTCAAAAAAGTCCGCAATTTATTGGTGTCCATCACAATTGAGCCAATAGCTGGCACTCCAGCCGGGTACCGTGTTTAGACAGTACGATTTCCCAAATATGTCTATCTTATAGCCAGCCCTCTACAGCCGTAGAGGCAGGCATTACTTTCAACATAAACCGCAACCCCGTTTTGTTGCTGTTAGCGTTTAGCTTGTACAGGTTTACACTTTCGGCGGTGCTGGCAGGTGTGGCGTTGGCGGGGTAGTTGGCATTGGTTGGTGGGTTGCCGTTGTGGTTGTGGTACACCCTGCGCCGTGGCGCTGGGCCAACTGGGTATGCTCGTTTCGGGTACTTTTTTACTGCCGTCAACTGTAAAAAATTGTTTTTCGTGGTTAATAAGGCTGTTGGTGCCTGCAACTGTACTACCCTCCAAAGTGCTTGCGGGGTAAATAATGGTT
>RDXD01000006.1 GCA_004292575.1 Bacteroidota bacterium | reverse complement strand
CCAGATCGCTCACGCCCTCGGGGTGCGCCTCGACGACGTTTTCTCTTACCCCAGCTCGTCTACCGAAACGGATTCCGCATGACTCCCACCACTATGACCGCCATCGTGCAGCACGGGTATGGCAACCGCTACGTGGTAGTTCCAATTGCACTTAAGCCCCCCAACATAACCCTCATACAAAAAAGGCGCGCCAAATACCCAGCTTTTCACGTGCGGCACCTTCCACGCGTCTAGCAGCAAGCTCATGGCCTCGGCCCTTGCCTCACAAAAATTGTGGGTAAGGTGCCAGTTAAACAGTGGCTCCCGGGCAAAAAAATCATACACATTGTTTACCACACCAAGGTCCACTCCAATAAGTGGATCAAAATAATCGGCCAGTAAATAGTTGTATAGGGTGTTTTCCAACAAAATCGACATGGCCGTAATATACCGCCGTTTACCAGTCCATCATTTTAAATATTTATGAACAAGAGCGGTTGCCACCAATTACCACCATCCAAGGCGGCATTACATTGCTTTAGCACACTTAAGTTATGCCTGCGCTAAAATACAAATCCCACACCCAACTGTACGGTTTGGCTCCGCCACTCATCGCGGTTATCAATATCGTTTAGGTTTTGCAGCCCAACAGCATACCTACCATTAATTCTAAACTTACCCAAATTTAGGTTGGCCCCACCCAGCAAGGCCATTTCGCCCCGCGAGAACGTATTGCCTGCATTGCGCAGCAAGTTTTCGTTGCGGTCTAGAGCCAAGCTAAACTGCGTGCCTGCCGATAGAGAAAACACATTGGCCAGCCGCCAATTCAGGGTTAGCGGAATGCTAAGGGTTTGCAACCTTATTTTTCCGATGCTGTCCGGCCGCAGCACATTTCGGTAAATGTCTCTAAAGTCAGACGACTTCGCAAGCTGCGTTTCATTAAAAAGCAACTCGGGCTGTAAATACCATTTGCTGCTCAAGCGCAGCTCTGCAAAGGCACCCGCATAATACCCCAGGTTATAGGCATCTTTAAAACTGTTGCCGTCAATCTTAACCAGGTTGGCGCCCGCCTTGGGACCAATTTTTATAAACTGTGCTTTTGTTTGCGCAGCCAACACCAAGGCCAATAAACTTGCGATACACACCTTCATAAAGCGTTTTTTTTTAGATTTAAAAGTAAAAAATAGCGGCTTGGGGCGTGGCCTTGATAGTGCTGCATACCAATGTTGCACATCCCGTGCTGCGCCCGCTGTCTTCAACTTTCAAAAGCCGTACCAATTTACTGGCCAATTGTTAGTAAAAACAAAACTTTTAAATCCAGCTTGAAAATATAAAGTAAGTCAACTAGGCGCAGGACTCAGCCCTGTGTACAATGCTACGGGTTAAAACCCATAGTTACAATATAAAACGAGCCTACGGCTGTACGCTAAACGCCGTAAGTAAGCGCAGCACGCCGCCCAATTAGG
>RDXD01000374.1 GCA_004292575.1 Bacteroidota bacterium | reverse complement strand
GTGAGTACGTTAACCCTTACGAGTGCCAACACCTACACTGGTGCTACTACTGTTAGCGGCGGCGCACTTGCCTTGGGCATTGCCAACGCATTGTCGGGCACCACAGCTGTAACGCTGAACGGTGGAACGCTAAGCACCACCGGTGCCTTTAACCAAAGCGTGGGCACCCTCAACCTAGCCGTTTCGTCTACCATTAGTTTATTTGGTGGCAGCCACAACATAAATTTTGCCGCCAGCGATGCCATCACATGGAATGGTACCACGCTTACCATTACCGGCTGGCAGGGGCCGGCAGGCCTACCTGGCACGAGTGGCAAACTGTTTGTAGGCAGCAGTGCCACGGGCTTAACCCAGGAGCAGTTGGCCAAGATTAGCTTTAGCGGCTATTGCACCGGTGCGGCGCAGTTGGCCAACGGCGAAGTGGTGCCAAAAGCAGTGTTGCCAACGGCCACCGTAAGCGCCACGGCCAACATTATGGCCGGCACCAACCGCATTTTTGACCCCGCCAACAATTGCAGGGCTTTGAGCGCCATATTGCCCAGCGGAGTTGACCCGGTTGCAGGTAATACCACCACGCAGGTTTGGGTAGAAGGCTCCCAGCCGACCAACGCCCAGGGCCGGCCGTTTGCCAAGCGCCACTACGAAATAACCCCCGCTAACAATGCGGCCAATGCCACGGGTACCGTTACCCTATACTTTTTGCAAAGCGAGTTCGACAACTTTAACGACTTTAACCCGAGTGGCCCCGATATGCCCAGCGGCCCAAGTGATGTATTGGGCATTAGCAACCTGAGAATTTACAAATATGCCGGTAGCAGCAGCAACGGCACGGGACTTCCGGATACCTATGCCGGCACCGGCACACTGATTGACCCCGCCGATGCTAACATTGTATGGAATGCTGCCGTTGGCCGTTGGGAAATTACCTTTGATGTGGTGGGCTTTAGCGGCTTTTTTGTAACCAATGCCAATTTTACCATTCTGCCGCTATCGGCAGTGGTGCTAGAGGCCCGGCAGCAAAATGGACAGGCTGTGTTAAACTGGAGCATTGCCAAGGCCGAGCCGGCCAACTACCAATTACAACGCAGCAGCAATGGCCAACAGTTTAGCACCGTACACGCCATAGCCAGCCAAGGTGCCGAAACACGCTTTACGCACAGCGATGCCTTGTCTGCAACCACTACCGTTTATTACCGCGTGGTGGCTACCCACCGCAATGGCACTACCCGCATAAGCAATGTGGCCATGCTAAAAGGCAGCGGCGCTGGCACCACGGTGAGCATTTACCCCAACCCCATAACCAAAGCGGCGCGGCAACTGCAACTTAGCGTAAGCAACAATACCGTGTACAGCCTGCGGCTACTTACGGCCACCGGCGTAACCGTGCTGCAAAAAGCGGGGCTTAAGCTGGTGGGCAGCAGCGTTATTGCCTTGCCCAAAACGCTAAGTACTGGCACCTATTTCTTACAACTGCAAACAGCAAAAGGCCCCCAAGTACAGCGGGTGGTGGTAGAATAACGAAAACCCTGCAAACACAGGCATACCAACGGCTGTCTTTTCCCACACCGGGCTAAGGCAGCCGTTTTTGTGTGGGCCTGCCGCGCAAATGGGGCAGGCAAAAAAGGCTATTGACCGTGTTGTGCTGGGGGCTGGCCGATGCGCCACTTGTAACCAGCGGTTGCTTATTTACCCTTAGCTGGAATGTGTACCGGCCCAGTAAACGTAACTTCGGCGGCCAAAAAATGCAAAACCCAAGCCCGAAATACACGGGTGCCCTTTTTGCTGGTTCCGCTAAGTGTAGTAATTCAAAAACGGTGTCTTTACAACAGCAGAACCCTAGTTTTATGCCGCCATAGCATTTAACCTGCACGCGGCCACGGCTAAACCGCCATGCGGGCTTGTGTTGGATTTTTAAGCATAGCTGTGCCGTTTGGCAAACTCGCCGGCTGGGCAGTACGCTTACCATTGCGGCTACCGCAGCATCCAGCCGGCGCCCGTTTTGGCCCGTGCTCAATGGCGGTATTCAAATCTATGCTCGGCTTAGCGAATTAAAGTGGAAGTGCCGCTGAGGCGAAAGGTTCTGCGTAAATCGGGGTCGAAGTAATTCAGTTTCCACACATATACACCGGCGCCCTGTGGTTGGCCCCTTATGGAACCATTCCACTTTTGCTGCCAATTGGTGGTGTACCAAACCCGCTGCCCATATCGGTTATAGACGCTAAACTCCAAATTTTGGGCTTTGTAGGCATTAATGGGGTACAAAAAATCGTTGAGTCCATCGCCATTGGGGGTAAACGCCGTGGCCACGGCAATGTAGCAATTGCCGGGTATAAAAATGGTTTTGGTAATGCTGTCGGTGCAGCCAAAGCTGTCGGTTACGGCAAGGGTAATGGGGTAGCGGTTGTTTTGCGGGGCATTGGCAAACAGCAAGGTGGGCGTGGCTGCCAAATTGCCAATGCTAGGCGCATTGCCCAAACTCCAGCGGCGGCTTACAATGGGGCCGCTGCTGCTATCGGCCAAAAACACCGTATCGAGCGGGCAGGCCAGCGGCGGCATGGTAAACTTGGCCAAGCCCAACACAATGCCGGGCGGTATGCGCAGCACGGTACTGTCGGTGCAAATGCCATTGCTTACTTTTAGCTGCACCACCACGGTATCGGTATAGGCAAAGCTTCGCGTAAACGTTGGCCCCGGAAACGATTGGCCGGTGGGCAGTGTCCACAACCAGCTGGTGAGGCTGTGGTTTGTGACGCTGGTAAAGCTAAACGTATTGATTTTGCAATTGGTACCCAAGCTTTGGCCAATGGTGGCCTTGGCCGAATCGTAAGCCACAAACGATTTAAACGAACCGGCGGGCGTAAGGCGGTTGCACTGGTTTACAATGGTGTTGCCATCGGTACCCACCTTGGTAAATACGGTGTATAAACCAGCTATGCTAATGGGCCTGCTTAGCCGAAGGGTAATGACCCGCGAAAGGCCATCTGCATTACAGGAGCCCGCGGCCGCTTCTATGGCAGGTGCGTTGGGCCCCACCAGGCTAAAATCGCTGCCATCGGCCGCAATGGTGCTGCAGGCAATGGCCTTGTTCATCACCAAGGTTAGCATGCGGGGTTGGCAGGCTACGGGGGCAATGCTATCGAGCAGGGTGGGGTCGTTTGTAAAAACGGTAAATCGTTTTCTATCATCAGGAGGTAAGGCATTGTCGCAATAATCAAGCAGGGTATTGCCATCGGTGCCTGCCCTAGCGGCCACTTCAAATTGGCCCGGTATAAGCGGTGCAGCCAGCGTAAGCACAATGCTATCGGTATCGAAGCCGCTGCTACAACCCACCCCCACGGCACTGGCCACGGTGGCACCCGGCACGCTAAAGTCACTTCCGTTGGCGGCAAGGCTGCTGCACCTCATTTTTTTGTTCAGCTTTATTGACACCCTATCGCCACTGCAACTGGCCAGTGCGGTATCTAAGCGCGGCGGCGTGCTATCGGTAATGCTGGCGGTGCCGCCGCTAAACGATAAGCTGTACCCAGCCTGTGTGGCGCTAAAGTGGCTAATAAGCATCAGGTAAGTATTGCCCTGCACCAGGTTTGGCATACTACTAAACAAAGGCCGGCCAACACCCTCGCAAACAAACTGTGCCGACCCGGCGGCGCTGGCACCGGTGTTGCCTGTTTCGCCACTCCAGTTGCAGGATATTACCCAGCTCACGTTGTTGTACACATCGCTGGGGTTACGGTTGGTGATGTCCCAAATTTGCCAATCATAATCGCTGCTGCTGCTATTGGGTGCAATGGTAAAGCCCAGTGTACCACTTCTAAAACAAGTAAACTTGTACCAAAACGGATTTCGATCGTCTAAAATAGGGCTGCAACCCGTTGGGTTGGGTACCGTTCGGCCACCGCACAGTGGCACGGTGCGCTGGCTAAAAACACTGGTGCCGCACACCGGAAAAGCGGTGGATGGATTTTGGCCGGCTGCCACACAGGTTTGTGCCTGCGCAATGCCGCTAAGCAAGGCAAATGCGGTTGTCAAAAAATAATGTATGAAACGGGCCATGGTAATGAAATAAGCAGGCCAAAGGTATTTGACTGTGCTTTAAAAAAGCAATCGCCAGTTTTTTGTAATTAAGCGGCGCGTCCTATATCAAATTTTGCCTAAGGCAAATGCGTAAAATGGAAAAGCGCCGTGGCCAGAAGCCCGCCCAGCAGCGGCCCCAGCAACGGTACCGCGGCGTAGCCCCAGTGGCTGTGGCCTTTGGCAGCAATGGGTAAAAGCTGGTGCATGATGCGTGGGCCAAGGTCGCGGACAGGATTAACGGCATAGCCGGTGGGGCCGCCCAGACTAAGCCCGGTGGCCAATACCACCAACGCCACTGGCAGGGCCGATACCGAACCAATATCGGATCCGGGTGCGGCTAAAAACAAAACGCCAACCATGAGGGCGAACGTGGCAATGGCTTCTGTAAGCACATTTTGCCAAAAATTTGGTACAGCAGGGGCGGTGCAAAATGTGGCCAAAATAGCATCCGGATCTTTGGTGGCGGCATACTGCTGCCGATAACACAGCCACACTAAGGTGGTGCCGGCCATAGCACCCAACAATTGGGCTACTACATAAGTGGGTACCAGGTTCCAAGGCATTTTACCCAAGTAAGCCATGCTAAGCGTAACCACGGGGTTAAGATGGCCACCGCTGAACTTACCGGCCACCACCACACCCAAAAAAACACCCATGGCCCAGCCCATGGCAATGCTAATGAGGCCGCCGTTGTGGCCCTTTGACTTTTGTAGCAGCACATTGGCTACCACACCATTACCAAACAACAGTAAAATGGCGGTGCCAATAAACTCGGCAATAAAAATGGACATGGCGCATCGTTTTTGATGCTGTAAAGTAATGGAATAGACACTAACGGTGTTGCGCCAAGGCAATTTTGGGGGAAAAATTGTAGCGCCATGTTTTGATGCGCTCCAAAAGCAATTGAACTGAGCGTAGTCAACAAGCAAAAGCAAACGGCAGAATAGAAAGCCGCCAGTTGAATCAACGGCCTTGCTAACGACAAAGGCCCTAAAAACACTTGTTACCCTAGCGCTTTTGACAAAGCCGCCGGTTGCATTTTACCCACAAGTACCAGCAAAGCTGCACCACCAATATACTACACCCGCATGTTGGCAGCCAAGGCATCACAAGGCGCTTTTGCTTTTAAAATAAGCATCCAACAGCAGCTTCAGTTCTTCGACTTGCTCGTTTATGGCCGTTACTTTACCGTTGCTGTCAACTCGGTAACTGGCGGGAATGGACAATACGCCATAAGCCTCGGCAATTTTTCCGGCAAACCCTTTGGCGTCTATTAGGTTAAGCCATGGCAGTTCATCGGTTGATAAAGCCTTACGCCAGGCGGCATCATTTTCGTCCAGGGAGATAGAAACGATTTCGAAACCCTGTTTTTTATAGGCCGCGTACAATTTTTTTAATGCTGGATGCGCCTTGCGGCAAGGCCCACACCAGCTTGCCCAAAAATCAATCAGCAGGAGTTTGCCCCGGAAATCAGCGGATTGAAATACCCTACCCGAAGCATCGGGCAGCGAAAAATGTGGGATGGTTTCGCCCAGCTTTAACTTGTTGACGGTTAGCTTCTTTTTTATGTTGTTGTAGGTGGTGGTTGCTGTGGCCCAGGTTGGCAAGGCAGATAAGCCTTGCTTAACCACCGCCGTGTCGTACAAGAAATACGCATAGCGTTCCAGCGCAAATAAACTCATATCGGTGTTTGGGTTTTTGAGGAGCCAGTTGCCGTAGTTTTTACTGTCTTCGCGGCGCAAGCTGTCCCAAATAACACCCAGTTTCTGTAGCCCCGCACTGTCTTTCGTTCGGTTTAGTTCGGCATACTCATCCCAATACGATTTACGAATACTATCGGAAGCGCTTAAAGTCTTGCTGCCATTGGGTTTTGCCAGGATTGCGTAGCATACTGTCCAGTATGATTTCAACGGTATCTACACCAATAAATACGGGCAACTCCTGGTTGCGGAAGCGCGGGCTTTTTACAACCGCATACGCAGGTTAAGGCAGCGCTTTTACATAAACTCCTTTACCAGTTTTGTAGTGGATGGTGTCTTGAATGGATATGCCATTGCTCTGATACGATACGGTTAGCCTATGGGGCCCGTTGGCTGCTTCTATGTGCAGCACATATTGAAAGGCTGGTTGGCAAAGCGCCACCGCGGGCAGCCCAAGCATTAGCAAAAGGGCGACTTTTTTTATGGCATTCATGAGGATTTGTTTTAATCAGCCCGCTCTTTTAAATCGTCTAATCCGGTATTGCGGCTGCGGGCGGCTTTTACCTGCTTATTGCCCAAGCGGCAGCTAAAGTTGATGCGAAACTGTCGGCTTTCCCAGCCGCCGTTTCCCCTAATGTAGAGGCCACCAAAATCGTTGACACCCCGCCAAGGATAAGTAAAGCCAATATCGGTTACGCTTAGTTTAAGGTTGGCATTATCGTTCCAAAACTTTTTCATTATGCCCGCATCTACACCCCAAATGGTTTTGGTTTTGTAGGTGCCGCCCCAAATACCCGGGCTGTTGTAATAGCTGCTTACTTCGGCACTCCAGCCTTTTTTTAGGGTAAAGGTGTGCTGCTGATATAGCGTGGCAGTAAATGCCTGAAGGTTGATGCCGGCATTTTCAAAGTTGGCTTTAAAGCGTTGATAATACAGGTTGGCGCTGGCATAAACGCCCCACCATTTGGCAATGTTAAAAGGGTAGCTCACATTGGCCGACAATACCTGCTGACTGGCCAGGTTGCGCTGCTGCAAAAAGTTGCGGCTGCCCTCAATGGTATCGGTTACCTGCGCAAACACATCTTGCACAGCACTGTAACTAAGGGTGCTGGTTAGGCTGTAGTTGAAGGTGTGCCGCAGCTCCACAATGTGCGTGTATTGTGGCCGCAAAAAAGGATTGCCTTTTTGGTACGTAAGCTCATCGATGCGGCTTTCAAAAGGATTAAGATCTTGATAGCGCGGCCGGTCGATGCGGCGGCTGTAGCTGAGGCCATAATTGTTTTTTTGATTGGCCTGCACGCTAATGCCTGCACTGGGAAACCAATCGAGATAATTGCGTTTTACATTGCGGTTGGCAATGCTAACGGCGCTGGTAAGGTCGCCCTCGCTGTTGGTTTGTTCTGCCCGCAAACCCACCTGATAATTCCATTTGTTTATTTGTCGGGTGTATTGGCCATAAAAGGCATTAATGTTTTCGGTGTAGATAAATCGGTTGCTCAGGTTTTCGTCTCTTACGGGTATGTTGGCGGCGTTGTAATTTAAAAACTGAAAATCGTTGTCGGTTTTTACCACCGATACCTTAAAGCCCGAGGTGAGCACGCCTTTCCAAAGGTTTTGTACAAAGTCGGCTTTAAGGCTATACAGCTGTATGTTAACCGGGGTAATGGTGCCAAATGTGGTGCGGCTTAACACCTGCCCTGTGGCTGGGTTAGTGTACACATTGGGTACCACGCCATCGCTTTGCACCCTATAGCTGCCATAGTCTGCATCCACAGTCAGTTCGCGGCCAAGGGTGTCGGCATAGCGGTAATTAATATTGGCCGTAATGTTGTTGCGCTGGCTGCTGCTGCTGCTGTTGGCCACCAACACCCGGTTTACATCTTTGGTGTTTTGTGCACTAATGGGTGTGCTGCTGTTGCCCCAGGCGGTGCCGGTGCTAAAGTTGCCGTTAAGCAGCACGCCCAGGGTTTGTTTTTTAGTTATAAAAAAATCGGCACCCAGTTTGGCATTGTGCGCCAAACTGCGATTGGTAAAGGTGCTGCGCTGGTCAAACACACTATCGTTTTGCAGCCTGTAAAGGTTCATAAAGCTTTGGTTTCGGCTTTTGTTGATGCTGTAGCTGCTAAAAAAATTCACCTTCTTGTTGCGGTAGTTAACGCCACCGCCCACATTGTATTTGGGAAAAATGCCAATGGCATAGCCGCTATTGACGTTGCCATTCCACCCAAAGTTTTTATTCTTTTTTAGCTTTATGTTGATGATGCCTGCGTTGCCCGAGGCATCGTAGCGGGCCGATGGGTTGGTAATAATTTCGATGAGTTCCACATCGTTGCTGTTTACGGTGCGCAGATAGGCACTTAAATCGGTGCCTGCCAGTGGCGTAGGTTTGCCATCTATATAAATTACCACGCCATTTTTGCCCCCCATAATCACGTTATCGTCTTTATCCACCAGTACACCCGGGCTTTTGCGCAGCAGCTCCAGCGCATTGCCGCCTGCGGCGTTTATGCTGTTTTCTACGTTAAAAATCAGCTTGTCGGCCTTTACTTCTATCATGGGTTTTTTGGCCGAAACCACCACACCAGCCAGCGTTTGGGCAGCAGGCTGTAGCACCATGGCTCCCATATTGGCATTGGCTGGCAGCAGGGTATCGGCATAGCCAATGGCTGAAATGCGCAGCAGCATGGCTTGTGGTGTTTGATAAGCCAGGCTAAAGCTACCATCGGCACCACACACGCCGGATTTAAGCAGGCTGGTATCGGCCGCTTTATATAGGGCCACGGTAGCACTAGCTAGGGGTTTGCCGCCTGCAGCAGTTACCGTGCCGCTAATGGTTTGCGCCTTGGTGCCTAAAACGCCGAGTAATGCCAGTAGAGAAAATATACATTTCATGTGTAGTAATTTTGAACAAAACTGGCCATGTGCGGGTGCCCGTCCATGGCCTAATCGGTAAACTGCATAATTTACCGCCGGGTTGCGGCCTTTCGTTTGTCGATGATTTTGTTGTTTCGTCGGCAAACAAGGTACCTCAAACAGCCACAGCCGTTATTTTACACCTATATTTTTGAAATATGGATACAACGCTGCCCTGGAAGTACAGGCATTTTTTCTGGAACATACAGCACTGGCAGTTTTGGCTGGCGGCCACGCTCTTTGTACTTTTTGGCATTGTGTATTGGCTTACGCTAATGATTAATACCGGGTTTACTTGGAACCCGTGGGCCCAAACACTCATTAACTTTAGCTTAAAGGGATTGGTTTCACTACCGTTTTATTGGATAACCTTTGTGCGCCTTAAGCACTTGGCGCTACACAAAAGGCTGCTGCTGCATGTGCTGCTGGCCCCGGCCTATGTGTTCTGCTGGCTGTATAGCTACCATGCCTTGGCCAATGTTTTTGGCGTTGGCTATATGTGGGGCTACCCCATGGTGTGGGATGTGTTTATACCGCTGCTGTTGTACATTATTCAATTTGCCATAATACATGCTTATGAATACTACCATGGTTTGCAGCAAGCCAGGCAGAATGCACACCAGCTAAAAGAACTGGCGTACCAAAGCGATATAAACGCCTTGAAGGCACAAATGCAACCCCACTTTCTGTTTAATACCCTTAACTCCATTAGCGCATCGGTGCCGCCGGAAAATGAAAACACGCGGATGCTGATAGCCCAATTGGCCGATACCTTCCGCTTTGCCCTGCGTACCAGCCAAGAGGAGTGGGTGCCACTGAAAGATGAAATAAGCTTTGTGACCAACTATTTGCAGTTGGAGCAGCGCCGCTTTGCCGACCGACTGCAAGTGCAGCTTCAAGTTGCCCCCGAAGCCTACGGCTACCAAATACCCTCTATGCTGCTACAGCCGCTGGTGGAAAATGCCATTAAGCACGGTGTAGCACCCAGTATGCAGCCGGTACTGATAAGCATTGAAGCCCAAGTGGCAGATGGCCATTTGCAACTTACCATTGGCGATACGGGGGTTGGGCTGCCACCAAATAGCCAACCCGAAGCTTTGTTTAGTAAGGGAGTAGGCCTGGGCAATACCCAGCAGCGGCTGCAAAAGCAGTTTGGTACCACTGTACTCCTAAAGCCAAACAGCCCGCGAGGCGTTTCTGTATCTATATTTTTACCTGTAAATAAACTGCCCCATGCCCCAGCCCTGCAAAGTATTGATTATAGATGATGAGGCCGATGCCCGGCAATTGATACGCCAATACCTTGAAGAGCTGCCCCACATGCAGATAGCTGCCGAATGCCGAAATGGCATTGAGGCCGTGCAAGCCATTGACCAGCATGAGCCCGACTTGGTGTTTATGGACATCCAAATGCCCGGGCTAAGTGGCTTTCAGGTACTGCAACAAATTGTACACATTCCGCAAATTATTTTTAGCACAGCGTTTGATAAATATGCGCTTAAGGCTTTTGACCACCACGCCGTGGACTATTTGCTAAAGCCGTACACGCGGGAACGGTTTAGCCAGGCCATTCAGAAGGTGATGCTGGCGGGCAACCGCCACCGCGACCAGATAAGGCAGCTGGACGAACAGCTGCAAAAGGAAACCGGCAGCTACCCCGAGCGCTTGCTGGTGGAGCAGGGCAACAAGCTGGTGAGTATAAAAACGAACGAAGTAGTTTGGCTGGAGGCCGATGGCGACTACACCCGCATACACAACAGTAGGCAATTTTTCCTGAGCGGTTTGGGCATTGGCCAGTTGGAGCAAAAGCTGAACCCCGCTATATTTTTGCGCATACACCGGGGCGCTATTATAAACATACACCAAATACAGGAAGTGCACCGCGAAGCCAGCGGCCCGCAGGTGGTAATGCAAAATGGCACCGTGCACAAAGTAAGCCGCACCTATACCGAGGCGTTGAAAAAGCTGATTATTTAACGCTGGCAGTGGTTAGACTGCTAAAAAAATGGGCATCTTTGCGCTATTATGCCCATTATACCTACCCTTTATTACTGCTACGATGCCTACTGCGGCTGGTGCTATGGTTTTAGCCCGGTAATAAAAAAAATTAGCGAAACATACCAAGACCGCTTGGTATTTGATGTAATAAGTGGCGGCATGCTGGTGAGCGAAAACCCTCCACATATTGGCGGCATGGCCCGCTACATAGCGGGGGCCTACAAAAATGTGGAAACGCTTACCGGTGTGGAATTTGGCAAAGATTACCTGTGGCATGTTTTGAACCCTGAGCTGAGCGATTGGCACCCCGATAGCGAAAAGCCTGCCATAGCGCTTAGTGTTTTAAAAGACCTAAAGCCCGAGCAAGCCGTGTGGTTTGCCGCCGACCTTCAATACAGCCTTTACTATGAAGGCCGCGACCTCTGCGATGATGAGGCCTACCGCCACCTGACGCTGAAATATGGGCTGGATATCATAGATTTTTATGCCCGCTTAAAAAGCCCGGCTTATAAGGAAAAAGCGCACTACGATTTTGCAATCTGCAAGCAATTGCAAATCAGCGGCTTTCCGTCGGTGTTTTTACAAACTGCCGAGCAGAAGTTTTACCTCATTGCCCGAGGCTACACGTCCTACGACGATGTAAAAACCCGCATTGATCAAGTGCTGGCCGAAGCAACGGCCGCTGCGGTAAGCTAGAGCATTTAATAACTGAACAACCTAAGAAAAAGCATTTTACCAACCAAAAAAACACAGCGCATGATACTTACCATTACCTTAAACCCCTGCATTGACAAAAGCAGCACCACGCCCCAGCTAAGGCCGGAGAGTAAACTGCGCTGCTCGGAAATTGTGCACGAAGCAGGCGGTGGCGGCATTAATGTAAGCAAAGCCTTACTAAAGTTGAACGTGTATTCCAGTGCTTTGTTTCCCGCCGGAGGCCACAATGGCGCCATGTTGCAAGACCTGTTGCGGCAGGATAACATCCCTTTTACGGCCATTGATACCAGCGTGGAAACCCGAGAAAACTGGATTGTGAACACCGCTTCCGATAACCAGCAATACCGCTTTACATTTCCCGGAAACGCCGTAGAGGAAGCCTGCGTGGTTCACCTTATTGATACCATCCGTTCGTTTTCGCCCAGCTATGTGGTGGCCAGCGGCAGTTTGCCCCCGGGCTTGCCCGATTATTTTTATGGCCTTATTGCCAAAACTGCCAACGCCGCCGGCGCCCGCTGCATTGTAGATACATCGGGGCCAGCGCTGCAAGCCTTGCAGGGGAAAAAGGCCTACCTTATAAAACCAAATATTGGCGAGCTTAGCCGCATGCTGAAAGCCGAGAAAATGGCGGTAAACGAAGTGGATGATGCGGCACAGCAGGCCATTGAAAACGGCTACGCCGAAGTGATAGTGGTGAGCATGGGGGCACAGGGTGCCTGGCTGGTAACGGCCCGCGAAAAATACCTGGTGCAGGCCCCGCCGGTAACCGTGAATACTACCGTGGGCGCAGGCGACAGCATGGTAGCGGGCATGACGTATATGCTACAAAAAAACGCCACACTTAAAGAAGTGGTTCAGTTTGGTGTGGCCTGTGGCAGCGCCGCCACCATGAACAGCGGCAGCCAGCTTTTTCATGCGGAAGATGCGTATAGGCTGTTCGACCTTATTAGAAACCAATAAACTAAAAACGATGCACATGAAGGACTTATGTGCCGTGGCTTTGGGCCTGCTGTGCTGCGCCGCTGGCCAGGCACAAAAAAGAGATGCCAAACTGGAGGCCGCCATGCTGCCCCTGTTAAAAGACTTTAAAGGCGAAGTGGGCGTATTTGTAAAAAACTTGCGCACGGGCAAAACCGCGGTGTATAGGCCCGACAGCATTTTCCCCACGGCCAGCATAGTGAAAATACCCATTTTAGTGGGAGTGATGAATGCCGTGGCGCAGAAAAAACTATCGTACCATCAAACCCTTACTTACAAAGACTCGCTGGCCGACAACAGCGAAGGCGATATACTGGCAGCCTTTAAAAACAACACACCCATTGAACTGAGCAAGGTGCTGATGCTGACGCTAACCACCAGCGACAACACGGCCAGCCTGTGGCTACAAAGCCTGGCAGGCACAGGCACTGCCATAAACCAGGAGATGGAAAAGCTTGGGCTGGCGCACACCCGCGTAAACAGCCGCACACCCGGCCGCGAAGATGCCCGAAAGCAGTATGGGTGGGGCCAAACTACGCCTGCCGAAATGGCTAGCCTGCTTGAAAAAATAGTAAACAGGCAGCTGATAAGCGATAGTGCCAGCGGTGCCATGCTAAAGCTGATGAGCCGCAACTATTGGGATGAAGAAGGCCTTAGTGCCATACCGCCCGGCGTATTTGTGGCCAGTAAAAACGGGGCGGTAAACGCCAGCCGCAGCGAGCTGATGTATGTAAATGCGGCCCGCACACCCTATATTTTTGCCATATTTACCAAAAACAACACCGATAGAAGCTGGGAGCAATCAAACGAGGCATGGGTGCTTACCCGCCGCTTATCGCAACTGGTGTGGAAATATTTTAACGATTAGCACACGGCTAAAGGCAAGCGGTGGTGAAAGAAGCGCTGCCCCTTCTACCCCCCAAAACCTTATGTGGAGTAAACAAATACCTGCGTTTTACCGCAAGCTGCAAGCCCCAGAGGGTATTCCCCTTGGGGTAAAGCTGCTATACCCTTTTTCGGAGCCGGATGTATGGCCGCTGTTTACGGCATTTTACAAAAAGTTTTATGCCGACGTGCAGCCCCGCTTTGCCATTATCGGCATCAACCCCGGTCGCTTTGGCGGCGGTGTTACAGGTATTCCTTTTACCGACCCCATTCGCTTGCAACAGGACTGTGGCATAGAAAACAGCTTTCCCAAAAAGCAGGAACTGTCTTCGGTGTTTATGTACCAAATGATGGCAGCCTACGGCGGACCGGCGGCGTTTTACAAGCGGTTTTACATTACCTCTTACAGCCCACTTGGCTTTGTGGCCCAAGGCAAAAATCTAAACTACTACGATGACCGCGCTTTGGCCGCAGCCACCGAACTGTTTGCCGCACAGTGCCTGCAACAGCAAATTGAATTTGGCATTGATACCAGCATGGCTTTTTGCCTTGGCGACGGCAAAAACTTCTCCTTTTTGCAGCGGCTTAATGCCAAGCATCGCTTTTTTGAGGCCATTGTTCCGCTTAGCCATCCGCGTTACGTAATGCAGTACAAGCTCAAAAGCCTACACAGCTACATTGAGCGGTATTTACAAGCCTTTGCCACCATCGGTTAGTGATATTGGCCCTCCGTAGGGGGTAGTGCAGCCGCGTTTCAAGGCGTAAGGTTTTGTTTCGATTGGCTTACCGGACGCGGTTTGTACCCGCCGAACCTTTGGGTACACCTTAAAACTTTCGGACATCAAAACAAAGTTGCAGCAGCACTTTAGCCACTCATTATGGCGTGGCAACAACAGCTGTTGGCTATTGTAAAAAAACAGCGCTGCATTGAAAGTCCATTTGTAACGCCGTTGTATAGGATCCGTGCATCAATGTTGAACTACCATTTTCAGTGGTGGGGTGTAAAATAGCCCGAAGGTCATTGAGCCATTGGGTCCTTTAAAAGTCAAGGTTTTCGCTCTGAGCCATCAAGATTTGCGGCAATATTTTTTGCACAAAATAACATTAGCGCCCACGGTGTTTTTTCATCACGGCCCGTTAAAAATTATTCAACAATAATTTCATCCATAAAAATCCAGCTCGCCTGATTTTCACCAGGATGCCCTTTGGGACATTTACCCATATTTTTTGCTGTTAGCCTTACTGCTTTAATTTTTTTCTCCTCAAATACAATCGTAAAATCTTGCAGCCGCACATCTTTTTCTGTTGCAGGAATTTTATTGGCTAGCGTTTTTACTTCGCTAAAGTTAACGCCATCCTCCGATGTTTCAAACTTTATCCATTGCGGAAAAAACACCCATTGCGCCCAGTTTTGTATGCAGCCAATTGATATGGTTTTAGCAGTTATTATTTCGCCAAAATTTATGGTGGCAACCATATCGCCGCCATTAAACGCATGCCATTGCTTGCCTATGTCTTTTGTGCCTCTGAATCCGTCGGTTAACGAATTAGGGCCATTTGCCGGATAGTACTTGCTGAATGGTGTGGCATACTGTACAGCTTTACCCGTGGCTTTATTAAATGTGAACGACTGCTCTGCAGGCTTTGCACTCACTATTTTATTATTCAACACCATTACTGCTTTAACTGTCATCGAAGTTTTAACTTCAAACGGTTGTTGGGTTAGAGCATCTCGAGACCAGAAAAAGCGATGCGAAATATTGAATGAATTATTTTAACCCATAGACTATACGCGGTGAAATTTGTAGCAGAAAACCTTCTTGGCTAGCGGTGGCTACTGTTTGTATGCCAAGCAAAAAACGAGGTTTTATAGCATACTGATACCTTGCATGCAAACCAATGCCAGGCACAAATCTTTCTCGTACAGTTCTTATGGCAGTTCTTACTCCATCGAAATAGTAATAGGGAATACTGCCATTTTTGAAAATGGCCGGGATGGGAGAAAACACTGAATAATTTAAAGGGATAACAGACCGAAAATAAGTGCCTTGCAAACTAACCCCAGCTTCGATCACGCTTTTACCCTTCTGCCATTTTTTGCCTGCGTTCACAAAAACATTGTACCGCTCCGAAAAAAGGTTACTGTTGAAAGGATAATTGGATAAAGGAGTTTTGAAAATGGAATCGCTGGTGATCAAAACATTCACATCCTCAATAAACTGGGGGCGAATAAAATAACCAATCCCGCCGGGAATCGTAGCAGATTGATAAGTGTAAAAAGGATATCCGTCGAGTGGCTCAAGATAGTAATCGGGCCGCTTGATGACACCGTATTGAAAATCAACGCCAAAATACCAGTTCTTTTTACTGGTGAATTGGTATCCAATGCCTGGCAGTCTTTGTTTTCTTTCATCATCCAACTCCACATCAGCAGCATAGGTAAAAGCATAGTGTACATTGAAAGAATGCTGCGATTTTACCGCAGATTTTGTAGGGAACTGAGCAATAGTTGAGTTGCAAAGAAATACAACAAAAACGAAAAACGCTAAGGCTTGGTTAAATCTAATCTTCATTTTGCAGATTTTATAATTAAATCAAATGCTCTAACAACACTTCACCCATTTTGTTCAAGTAAATGCAACCCCATCAATTTTTAAAAGATTGTCCTAGCCCTGATTCCCCCGCTATCCTGAGTTTGCAACTTAGGATTTTTACTGCCCTATACGCCACACTCCATTTAATACAAAAAATCTATTTCAAGCAATACACATTGTTTTCCGGAGTAATAATCTCTTGCACTACTGTGCATGTATTCCTCGGCTTTATCTACAATTCCTGCTTCTACAGGATTAATGTGAATATAATCGAGCTTCTGCTTGGTAAACTTTTTAAAATCACGGAGTATTTCACTGACATCATTGTTTTTGCACTAAGCACTAAATGGACATGATTACTCACGAAACACCAGGCATGTAGCACTAACCCTTTCTCTTGTTGACAATAGCGGGTTGCAAATTGTATATGCAGTAGTTTATCCAGATTATCCTGGAACATCTAACAAACACTACAGATCGCCGGAGAACAAGAAGAAGCAAGCCAAGGGTGGTATGCTTCGGGAAATACAAGACATAAGCATTGGAAATTTTTTCTGTTTGATTATAGGAATAACAACGAACCGCCAACATTGCATTTGTGCAGGGCGGGTTAAGGTGCTAATAATGAACTTTGGTACTTTTAATTTACCTTTATAAGTGTAGGAACGGTAATGCTTTCAATCCCCGCCCTTCATAAATGCTTTTCCGTTATACAACATTTTCGAAAAAATCCTATTTAAATGAAAACTTATCAAATTATTACTTATCTTTTCAATCAATAACAGAAAAAAGAGTATGATTGTTTCATTTAAAGATAAAGAAACTGAAAAAATTTTGAATGGAATTGTGTCAAAGAAACTTCATAGAGAAATTCGAGATAGAGTGAGAAGAAAAGTGAGCATGATTAATAACTCAATTGATGTCAGCGATTTAAGGATTCCTCCAGCAAATAGACTTGAAAAACTCAAAGAAAATTTGAAAGCATTGCAAATTTCAAATGAAAGAATACGGTTTGATTGGTAGCCCACGATTTACTGCGACGCATACTTCGAACCTCGTACTCATTAATTATTTCGAGGGATGATTCCAGCACCTCGTCCCGGTGTTTTAAATCAAGTAAAAGTTTCCCTTCGGTTGCAGCCGCGTCAAAGGTGTAAGCGTGCATACCGCTGCTTGTTGCTACGGTTAATGCGGCTCTTATACGATGTTTATCCAACAACACTTCATAGTATCCGGGGCTTGCTTTTTCATTGCTATGAGAAAACTTTGAAGCATACTCCGTATTCTTCCACTTTACATCTTCGGTAAAAGGCATCACCAATATATCGCAATAATCAGGAATGCCTGTACCACTTAAATGGGTGTGAGAAAAGCCGTAAATCATGGAATCGGTGTAATGATATCCACCACAACCGTCCCATCCTTCCAGCCTTGTATCTGGACTCAATTGCATCATACCAAAAGGCATACTGGCACCTGGATAAGTATGTCCATGCCCCCCTGTGCCAATAAAGGGATTAACAAGCGCTGCATAGTTTTTTTGCGCAGTTGCATTGGTTACGGCCAGCAGCAGTAACAATCCTGTGGTGCAAAATGTCACTGTCGTGGCTTTGATTCTTCCGGGTATTATGATGGCACTTAATAATCTCAACTTTTTTCCACAACGTATCATTTTCAATTTAATTTTTAATATCGTACAATGATTTAATTTTTATGTCTTTTATGTCTTGGGGAGAAAAATCTTTGTTTTTAACTGTGATCAATTTCTTTTTCCCGGCTTTCAGCGAAAAATAATTATCGCTAATATCGAAAAAATAATTTGGTTTGGACAGGTAAACATATCCAGCATCTTTATCACTCGTTATACTAAAAACATTTTTGCCTTCGTATTGCAATTTAAAACTGGGTTTATTCAATTTTAGATCAATGGGTCTAACACTGTCTCGCATGGGTAAAACATCCGCTCTATAAGCATCTTTTACTGCAAACCAAGCTGCTTTTGGTTGTCGGCTGTAATCCGTAATACTCCAGCTAGCTACTGGCCAGCAATCATTTAACTGCCATAATAACGTACCCATATTTACAGGATATTTGCTTCGGTGGATAGCAATAATGTTATGCAGGCAATAGTATTGGAGGCATTGTGTGAGGTAGGTATAATTTTCCAGCGACAATTTTTTTACCGCACTGGAGTCTAAAAAATAGCGGTGCAAATAGGATTGTATATTCTGATAACCAGTGGGGTGTTTTTGATGCACTTTTAATACATCGGAAAAAAGCCATCTGTCTTGCGGCAAAGTATTGCCTAGTGTAGTGGTATAGTTTGGCATGGCCTGCATACCATATTCACTTACAAATCTTCCAGTTTTGTTTTCAAAAACTTCTATGTCCTGCAAGCCCCACCAAACACCCCAGTAATGACTGTCGCCCTCAGTAAAACTCTTGGCCCTGCCCCAACCATTTAATGGCGAAGTGCTGGTGTATGGTCGTGTACCATCCCATTGCTTTACCCATACAGGCAAACTATCCTGAAACAGTCGTTTGTAATCGTTCCACACTTTTGCTGAATCGGCACCGTGCAAATTAAATTGGTTTTGCCAGCCCCAATTATGCCATGCTTCATCTACTTCATTATTGCCACACCATACAACAATACATGGGTGGTGCCGCAATCTTTTTATTTGGTGCTTTACTTCTTCCCTTACATTATTGAAAAATTCATCATCTCCTGGTACCATACCCCCGGCAAACATGAAATCCTGCCAAACCATAATGCCATACTCATCACACAAATCGTAAAAGGCATCATCTTCATATATACCGCCACCCCACACACGAAGCATGTTCATGTTAGACTCTTTGGCAGAAAGAACAATCTTTCTGTAGTCTTCTTTTTTTAGCCGGGGTAAAAAAACATCCGACGGAATGTAGTTGGCACCTTTCACGTACACTGGCTTACCATCAATTTTGAAATAGAATGACTTGCCAACACTGTCGGCCTCTTGCACCAGTTCTATTTTTCTTTTATTTACAAATGGCTTTTCTACGGGCAGCTCATTGTATGCTTCAATAGAAACATTTTTCCAAATGCCACAGGTAATAAAAATTGGCCCCCAATCCCACCCAAAATGGTACTGTGCCTTACGGGCATATACACGTGGATTATCGGGCAATACAAAGGGCTGTTTCAATTTAGCAGCTTCTTCCACTTTGTTTTTTGCAGATGCAAAGCGAATTAATAGCTGGTTTTCAGCTTTAAGCAACTGCTTTACGTCAACCCGCCATTGCCTAAACATGTTATTTGCTGAAAGAATTAGCTGCCCATTGAGATAGACATCGGCATAAGTGTCAAGTCCATCAAAAACCAGTTGACAGGTTTTTTTATTTAATATGGACGCCGAAGCAGAAAAGGAGGTTCTGTAGTCCCAATTCTCCTTATCAATCCATTGCAGGTTTTTTTCATTGTCTCTGTAAAAAGGATCGGGGATCAATTTATTGGCAAGCAAATCAGTATGTACAGTGCCCGGCACTTTTGCCTTGTGCCATCGGGTAGTTCCCTGCTGGCTAAACTGCCAGTTGTTGTGCAGTAAAGATTTTACAACCTGCGCATTTGCGCTGCCTATCATCAAAATAATAAAACAAAGTTGCTTTGTCAAATACTTTCTCATAAATCGTTTTTTAATAGGTTGCTTCATTAGTCCGGTCTATAGGATTCATCATATAGGTAATTACTTCATTATCGTTCACTATTTCTACCACTCTAAAACCTTTATAGCTGGTGCCCCAGTTGCCGCCAATGTGTGCGTCAAACAAAAAAGGAATTCCGTTGTGTATCCGTACGCCGTCCTGATCATGTTCATGGCCATGAAATACACAACGTATGTTTTTGTATGCTTTCAGCAGTTCAAAAAATTGTGGCGTATCAATTGCATTGGCTGTCCATTTAGCTTGTGGTATATGAACGAAAATAAATACATTTTTAAGTTTATAGCTCTTATCTAACTGTTTTTTCATCCATTCTAAATCAGGCGAAAGATATTTGCCTTGTTCATTTGAGCAATCGGCCAGTATTAAGGCGGTATTTTTTACAACCGCATGGTGGTTCAGCGCCATATTCCATACGGCATTCCAATTGGCGGCACTCACCATATCGTGGTTGCCCCTTGTAACATAATATGGCATTACCAAGTTGTCTATTTTGGTTTTTGCTTTGTCAAGAAAATCCGGTTTGTCGTGAATGATATCGCCATTAATTACGCAGAAATCAACTGGATTCTCACTGTGAAAATTATTGGCCTGCTCAGTAAACGTATTAAAATAATTGTCGAAAGGTGTTTGGGGCTGCCCATAATGCCCATCGGAGGCTACTATAAAGCGCAGCCTCACTTTTTTTCTCCGCTCAAAAACTTCTGCGGCGGAGAGCGAAACGAATCCACCCGCAAGCAGTAATGTACCTGCAGCCGATACGCTTTTTATAAACTGTTTGCGTGTATAATTCATAAAATCAATTTTACTACGAGGCTGGCAAACACTATCTTCTTTTTTCCACCCTTATTCGTTTGTTAAACTGAAGTACACCATTAATATAAACTTTAAGATAGTAACGCTGAGGCAATCGGTAAGACAAATCGTAAGTAAAAGCACCTTCTTTTATACTTTTATAACGATGTTCTTCTATCAAGTTGCTGCCCTCGTCGGTTACTATCTGCACCAGTACGTCTTCTTCCTTTCCGCTAAAATAATCAAGTGTTGTGCTTCCCGTTGTTCTAGTAGGGTAAAGGCCAATAGCGATTTCTCTATTAATGGGGGTATAAATGGTCGAATCATTGCTTACGGTGAAGTTATAAAAGATATGGCTGCCAAAATCTGACTCAAACGGCTTAATCAAATTCCCTTTATTATCTTGTAATCGTGCATACCCTCTTCCTCCTCGGTTATTAAACCAAAATTCCAGGCCATCGCCTCCATTATCTTTTAGCATCAGTTGGTAGCAGCCTGCTTTCAGATTCAACGTATCCCTGAAAAGCTTATCTCTTTCTGTGCTGTCGAACTGCTTGCTGTACACAATAATCCCATTACTGTTTTTAACATTAATGCTATTATGCTGTGGTTGATTATTGGTTTTAATCACCATCACCAGGTTTCCACCGTGTACAGGCGCTTTATTAAAACGGGACGCCATTTTATTATCCTGTGGAAATTCATCTGGTTTGTTATTGGGTTTTGTCAAACTAACAGCAAAATAGTTTTCTGCTGCCATGCCATCAATATTGCCCGGCAGAGTGATTGTGTCTCGTTCGTTAAATGCAAGATTACCTTTCCATTGGTACTTTTTGGGTAAAAAGCCGTTGGTATTGTAAGTTATCTCCATCGTTTTTAAAGTTTCGGCCCCAGTGTTTTTAATTATTATCACCGCATTTGCACAGGCCGTATTTTCTCTTTGGTATATTTTTTTCTCAGTTGGCACTACTATATCTTCTACGCTGGCATCATAATTAGCAATTGTTTTATTGTATTGAATAAGATAGGCCGCCATATTTTCAAAAGCTTCTGTTTTGCTTACAGTGTAAACTTCCATATTAACATCTATTACATTTTCTTTTAGCAATGGCAAAATATAGTCATCAGGAATTTGCAGGTAACCCGGGCACCAATTGGCCCTATCAATTATCCAGGTGCCAGCCTGCGGCCATAATGGATTATCACCGCATTTTTTCCACAAAGAGCGTGTATCAATAACATTGCTGTTATAAATTATCTGTCTTTTTTTACTGCAAAATTCGCCACAGCCATCCGGTTGGTTTGCGCCATGCCCCGTTTGTGAAATCTTTAGTTTCGCAAAGTCTGCGTTCGCCTTTCTACTAAATGATACTGGTGGTAAATTGGTTTCAATAGACGCTATATTATCGCCATATTTAAAATTACCGCCATAAATTTTTTGAATACTTATTGGTTCTGCCGAAGGCCGGCCTTTTATGATCTCAAAATCCAGGGTTACCTGCCATCCACGGTCATGATTGGGCTCATATCCCGAATGATAGTATTCTATCTCCACACTGTCGCGCAAGAGCAGACTGAAATCAGTAATATCCAGCTCCCAATCGAATTTCCAGTCCTTAGTAAACGCGCCACCATAGGGGGTAAGCATACGGGCAATTTCAAAATCCTTATTCTCGCCATTTTGTCCGCCAATTCTTTTAATGCTTATATAATCAAGATAGTCCCAATCGGCACAGCGCATGGTATCGGGGCAGGCAAATTTTACATGCAGCATAATTTTACGTATGGGTGTTTTTGCAGCTGGAAAATTGCCCCAACGTTTATATTCTTTAAAGCCTGCAGCCGGATCGGTTACCACGGTTTCTTTGCTGTGTGTTACCACATGTAATGTATCTGCGGGAGCGGCGGTAAGAAAAAAAGGAAATACAAATCCAAGAAAGGCGAGCCAGATTTCAAGTTTTATTAGCTGTTTAAGCATAGTGTCTGCTTGTGTTTTTAATTACCCGGCCACATATGTATTCTTTTTGCAAAACAATCGCCGGATGGCGGTTGGCAAAATACTTTGGCACAAAGACGGCGCATTATTTTTAGTTATTAGTCAAGTCGTTTATTGTCATTCAACCGATATTTCGTCAATAAAAATCCAGGCCGGGTTGCCTTTTGAAAGATGCCAATCCGGAATTTTAGTAACGTTTTTCAAGTGTATTTTAAGGTAGCGGCCTTTTACATTGTTGGGCATGGTTAGTTTTTCCTCGGCAAACTCTGCTGATTCTGACTTAACCCAGGCGTTCTCTGCAAACTTTTCTTCCTTATAAGTTACGCCATCATTTGAAACAAGAACCCTTATTTGTTGTGGAAAAAAAATCCACTCAGTTTGAGCTTGTAATAATCCCAGCGTTACCGTGTTTAATAGCTTTTCAGCACCTAAATCTATATTAATTATTGCATCGGCATCATAAAAACCCAGCCAAGTGCCATCTGAAAATATGTTATCGCCAGCTTCCCCATCATTTAATGTTGCCGCACCTTTTGCCGCGTATTTTTTATCGGGCATGGTTTGTAGTTCTATTTTATTGAATATATAGCTATTGCTAATGAACACGCGTTTTTGAAGTATTTCACTCGACAACATACCTGTCCGGAGCGTTCGAGCCCGTAAAGTTGCGGATGCAGAAAGCTGAATAGGCGAAGTGTACAATGAAGATTTTTGATTGGGAATACTGCCGTCAAGTGTATAAAAAATCTTGTCTTTTGATAACATTCGAATTGTTTTTGAGCCATTACCGTTAATCGAAACAGCATAATCCACCTCGGCCTCAACAGGAAAGTTATCAGTCCGGAAAGGGGAAGCAGGTAGTCCTTCCTTGTTAAATAGATTTGCCTCCGCCCAATCCTGAAACGCCATGCGTACTGCAAGCGGTTTTTTAATGTTGGGGTTAAAAACCAGTAAATCACTTCCGTCTATTTTAGCATACGCGGTTCTAAATTCTTTGTTCTCTCCGGCTATTTGTAGGTTGGCAACTGTATCCCCCCGTACTAGCAAGCCGCTTTCTGCATGCTTAAACTTAATGCGAATCTGGCCCTTTTCCGGCCGCATGCCACTATACATTGGCCCGCTTACAACCAGGTTATTCTTTTTATAATTTTTGTTTAAAGCCCATCTTGCCATTCGTTCGCCAACATCCAGTTTGTTTTTGGGATGAATATCAGAGACGTCGCCGGCAATATCTGCCGTAACGATCATTCCTGCATTTTGCAATTCTCCCATTGCTAGCCGTTGCTGTTCTTGAAGGAGTGCACCAGAAAAAGATTTTTTGTACCGGAAGGGAGCAATTTGTGCGTAATAGAACGACATGTTGTTTCCAAATAGCTTCCTCCAGTCTTGAACCATCCATTTGAGGTAAGTTTTATAGAATCTAGAATTTAATACGTTTGATTCTCCTTGGTACCAAAGCGAACCTGCTACACTAAAAATGTGTAATGGATAAAGCATGGCATTGTACAAAGTAGAAGATGGTTTGGCCAACTTTATTTTTTCTGATTTAAATGCATTCCACGCCACAGAATCAGTCGGCAGGTTTTTAGGCTTTGGACTCATCCACGCTTCGATATTGGTTCCTCCCCAATTGCAGTTAATTAACCCTATCGGAACATTGAGTTCTTTATGTAGCTTTCTTCCAAAAAAGTAGCCTGCTGCACTAAACTTCCTCATTACTGCAGGTGTGCAAACCTGCCATTGGGCATCTGCATCTGTACGGAGGGTGTCGCTTTCTGTCTGTGGAATGTACAACATTCGTATGGCAGGCCAATTGGCTTCCGCCGCTTCTGCCTTGCCATTGTTAATGCCATTTTCAACACTCCACTGCATATTAGATTGGCCGGAGCAAATCCATACTTCACCTAATAGAATATTCGTGCGAACAAGGGTTTCGCTACCGCTTGAAATGGTTAAAGTATATGGACCACCCGCTTTTGAAGTGGGTAAATTTAGTTTCCAGTTACCGTTATTATTGGCAGTTGTTGTAATTTTTGTTCCCCCCCAGTCGGCAGATGCGGTAACTTTTCCACCCGGCACAGCCTTTCCTTCCAAATGAAAAGTATCGTTTTGTTGTAGCACCATGTTATCCGAAACGAAAGTAGGCACCCATAATTGGGCCTCAACTCTAGTTTGAGCAAATGCAGCTAAGAGAAAAATTAAAAAATTCTTACCGGTTATCATCGCTCTCATGGTGAAAATGTTTTACAAGACCCATCAAGTTTGTTCTTTAGCTTATCAAAATAATAGAAACCTCAACGACTTTATGCTTACGGTCCCTGAAACAGCAGGGTATAAAATTAGCTCTATCTCATTACCCATAAAGCACTACGGTGAAAATAACAATCATTTCGTTGTGGCGGGTGCATAAGTCTCCAATTTCCCATTCAAAAATCAGCTGTATTAGACTACACGCGACTGTAGATACCAGCACCGGGATACCAGCGCGAGTCCCAATTTTCTGTATCAAGCCTAACCGCAATTACATTTTCTTTTCCGGGTTTTATAAAAGGCGTTAAGTCCATTCCTAATGAAAAATATCCAGAAGGCCATGTGTCCACATAATTGCCATTCAAGTAAATTTTGGCATAGGCCATTGCACCATCAAAGTCAACAAAAAATCTTTTGCCGGCATCTGCGGTAGCTACAGTAAAATGCTCTCGGTACCAGCCAATACCCTTCCAGGGGAGTTTTCCGGTTTCTCCGGTTGGTTCAATCCTAAATGGCCCGGCAATAGCCCAGTCGTGTGGTAGATTCAGTTTTTGCCAGTGGGCATCATTTAGTGTTTCGGTTTCCAAATTAGCAGGCTCTTCTTTTCTTGAGCCATCTGGCTGTAGCCCATATCGTGCAAATAACCAACCCTCATCCAATGATTGGGTGTTTGCCGCGCCTATACGGACGAGTGCTTTTGTTTGTGCTAATGTGGAAAGTGAAACAATACTACCTAAAGCCGTTAGTACAATTATGATGTTGATTTTATAAGGCAATACATTCACTGAAGTCTATTTTAACTGATTAAATACTGGGTAAGATTTTCCCGCTTGGGTATCAATGCTTATTTGATTGCCATTATAGACTATTTGAGTTTTCCCGCCTTTTTTAGAAAGGACAGAAGCCGCTGCTAGTTTTCCATTCTTCCACTTCATGCTAACAGCAAATCCGCCTCGTGCACACAGGCCTTTTACTTCGCCACTGTTCCAATTAGAAGGCAAAGCCGGCAATAACTCTATACAGCCTTCGTGGCTTTGCAATAACATTTCTGCAATACCAGCAGCGGCTCCAAAATTGCCATCAATTTGAAAAGGCGGATGAAGGCCAAATAAATTGGGGGCCGATTTAGTTATCAGTATGTCATTTAAGGATTGCAGTGCGCCATCGCCATTTTTAAATCGGGCCCAAAAGTTTGATACCCAAGCGGCACTCCACCCTGTTTGACCACCACCGTGCGAGAGACGGTACTCTATTGATTTTTTGGCCGCAGCCACATATTGCGGTGTTTCAGTATTTGTAAAGGCATGGCCGGGATAAAACGCATATAAATGCGACATGTGCCTGTGTCCCGGTTCCGCTTCAACATACGGTTTTGCCCATTCCAATAAACGTCCGTCGTCTCCAATCTTCACTTTTAGTAAATTGTTTTTTGCAGATTTAATTTTCTCAACAAACTGGTCGTTATCATTTAATATCAGAGCCGCATCAATAATCGTTGCAAACACCTCATCAATAATTTGCTGGTCGTGTGAAGGCCCCATACTAATGGTGCCGTTGCTTTTATCTGGAGCAATAAAACTGTTTTCGGGTGAAGCCGCAGGACCAGAAACCAGCTTGCCGGTTTCGGGATCTACCACAAGCCAGTTTAAATAGAATTTGGCAAGCTTTTTTAAGGTTGGATAAACCGATGTTAGGTATTTTTTATCTAACGTAAACAAATAATGCTCCCATAAATGCTGACAAACCCAGCCACTGGCTCCTGATGTTAAGCCCCATGAAGGATGCTCTCCCGGCGAAGTAAAACCCCATACATTTACAATGGGGCCGATGCACCATCCTTGCATACCAAACTGTACCAGCGCCGATTTGGTTGCTGGCTTTTCTAAGCTAGTTACAAAATTTATCATGGACAAATGAAGCTCGCTTAGATTTGTATTTTCGGCCAGCCAGTAATTCATTTGCAAATTGATGTTGGTATGGTAGTCGCCGTTCCAGGGCGTTTGTATCTTATTGGCCCAAATGCCTTGCAGGTTTGCCGGCAGTGTGTTTTCCCTTGACGAGGCAATTAAAAGATACCGTCCGTATTGAAAAAATAACTGGGTTAAGTAATTATCATTCTTTGATTCTTTAATGGCTTTTAATCTCTCATCAGTAGGCATGTTATCTACTTGGCCATTTCCAGCGAGGTTTAAGGTAACCCGGTTGAAATATTTTTGATAATCGGCTATATGGGTTTTCTTTATTTGCGCATAATTACTGGCAAGAGCCATATTTAGGTTAGTGGCGGTAATTTTTTTATAGTCCCTTCCGCTATACACAGGATAGTTAGGCAAATAATTGGTAGAAGCCGTTAGGTACAGAATAGCCTCGTCGGCAGTTGTAATTACCAGCTTACCGTTTTCAACGGCTTGTTTACCGCCTGTTAATTTTGCTTTTAAGCGCACCATGTATTCCATGCCATTTCCCCCTTTGCCGTTGTTCAAAGCACCCTGCATAGTTATGCCGCCGTCCACACCCGTTGTGGTAAAGCGCTCTGGTCTGTCTAATGCAGCAGAAAAACTAATACACCCTTTTTTATCAGCCGAAAATCTTACTACCATCACATTACCGGGAGCGCTAATAAAATATTCTCTTTTGTAGTTAACGCCATGCTGTGTATAACGTACCGAAGCTATTGCTGTATTCAAATCTAAATCGCGGTAGTAGTTGGTATAGGCAGCACTGTTTGCAATTTCCAGCCTTAAATCTCCCAACGTTTGGAAACAACCAAAGGGCACATCAGCCCCATTCCCCTTTCCCGAACCCACGCCCTTGCACACCTGCGTTTTGTTGGTTAATTCTGTTGCTTCTTTAAATTTACCTTCAAAAAGCAACCGCCGTATTTCGCTTAAATATTTTGGTGCATCGGGGTTGTCATTATCATCATGGCTACCGCTCCACAGCGTTTTTTCATTCAGCTGAATCCGTTCTTTATTCACATCGCCAAAAACCATAGCACCTATATTGCCATTGCCTAGCGGAAGGGCTTTTAGCCACTCTGCGTCGTCTTTCCATCCATTTTTGTCATCTGGAACAGAAGCACTTGCCGGTTGTTTATACCATAATTTTAGGGAACCGGTTTGAGCAGCCGCAATGAGGCTGGGGACACAAAACATTAAAATATACAATTGCTTCATGCGATATTGATTTACAGAATTTCGGTATAAAGTAAAAAGACCGCCATTTGATTATTTAGACTACGAAGATGCGCAACAGCCGTACCAGCTGAGTTTTTTTTCGCAGTTAACCGACGCTCCTATTCGAAGCGGTTAAGCACTCCTACTAAAAAAGAACAAGTGTGAGCTATTGTTTTGTTGCCGCATTACGCTTTGTTATCCATCCCTGTAGTACGGTTTATTCAAAATGGCGTTATCTATACAAATGGTCTCCATACAAGGTAAGAAGATCGGTTTACCATG